>CAZXCO010000573.1:0-17688 GCA_964639095.1 uncultured Solibacteraceae bacterium | reverse complement strand
GTCGCGATCCGGAACAGCCAGGTCGTAAATTTCGCGGTCGGCTCGTAGCTCCCGCGTGAACGATAAACCCGAAGAAAGACTTCCTGCGACAACTCTTCGGCCACGGCCTTGTCCTGCACCATCCGGTAGACAAAATGAATGACCGGGTTCCGGTGTTTCTCGAGCAGAATGCGGAAACTGTGCTCATCGCCATCCCTGACCCGCAGCATCAGCCGGGCATCCAGATCCAGAGCCGGCGTCGCTCCCTCGATCGTGTTAACCCGTTGAACCATGATTAGTTTCGCCGCTCTGTTCCGGTCCTCGTCATTGCCGCCGGTTTCCGCCGGCGCCGCGGGAGGTTTCATGTGTCAATGCCCGGCTCATCAGGCGCCGCAGAGCCTCCTCCGGGGAGCGGCCGTGGTTCAGCACCGCATCCATTTGCGCGGCTATAGGCAGATCAACACCGCGCAGAGCCGCAAGTTGCAGGGCGACGGCCGTCGTTTTTACGCCTTCCGCGACCATCGGGG
This sequence comes from uncultured Solibacteraceae bacterium, assembly GCA_964639095.1. GTDB lineage: Bacteria > Acidobacteriota > Terriglobia > Bryobacterales > Bryobacteraceae > BOG-234. Next base: position 17,182 of record CAZXCO010000573.1, on the reverse strand, counting down.
TGGATGTCAGGATCCGGTCCAGGTTCAAGCCTGACGCAAGTTTGAGGCCAACCTGCCGGTTCCGGCTGAGATCGCCTGTGCAGGTGAGCACCAGATCCCCCAGACCCGCGAGGCCCGACATCGTCTCGGCCTGCGCGCCCAGCGCCACCGCAAGCCGGGTCAACTCGGCAAGACCGCGCGTGATCAAAGCCGCCAGCGCATTATGGCCAAGGCCCAGACCGTCACTGATGCCGGCTCCGATGGCGATCACGTTTTTGAGCGCGCCGCCGATTTCCACCCCGACCGGATCGCAGCTCCCGTACGCGCGAAAAGCCGGACCCGAGAATGCGGACTGCACTTCCTCCACGAGTTCTCCGTCTTCGGAGGCAATCGCCACCGCGGTCGGCTTGCCCGAGGCGGATTCGCGCGCGAAGGTCGGCCCGGAGAGAACCGCGATCCGGTACTCCGGCCCGACAATCGAGCGGATCACCTGGGAAACGCGCAGCAGAGTGCCCGATTCGAGCCCTTTGGTGGCGGTGACAATCCCCATCGACGGCTTCAGCGAGGGGAGCATCCGGAGATAGACGTCCCGCACCGCATGCGAAGGCATCGCGCTCAACACGATGTCGGCCCCGGCCAGGGCGGCTTCCAGCGAGTGATCCGCCCGGACGTTGGGAGGAATCCGGATGCCCGGCAGGAAGACGTCGTTGACCCGCGAGGTCTCGATTCGCGCGGCGAGGTCCTCTTCATAAACCCAGAGGGAAACGCGGTCGAATCGCGGCCCGAGCACGCACGCGAGCGCTGTACCCCAACTGCCGCCGCCGATGATGGCGAGGCGGGTCAATGGATTGTCCGGCGGAACGAGAAGACGCGCTCTTCGCCGGCCCGTATGCGCACGATATTGCCGCGGTGGCGGTGGATGATGATTGCGGCCGCTCCGATTGCCGATACCAGCACCGGCCAGGCGGGATGCAGAATCATCCAGCAGCCAATCGGGAAAAGACCGGCTGCAACGATAGAGCCAAGCGAGAGATAACGGGTCCACGCGACAAGGAAAATGAACAGCAGAACAACCGCCAGAAGCGGCACCGGCGTGAGATAGAGATAGGCCCCCACGAAGCTGGCGACCGCCTTTCCGCCCTTGAAGCGGATCCAGATCGACCAGGCATGTCCGGCCAGCACGGCGAGCGCGGCGAAACTCATCCAGAGTTCGCTCCCGCCGGAGAGCCGGCTCGCGAGCCACACGGCGAACCAGGCCTTTCCCGCGTCGAGCAGCAGTGTGAGCACGCCCGCCAGACGTCCCGTAGTGCGCAGAACGTTCGTGGCGCCGATATTGCCCGATCCGGCTTCCCGGACGTCCGAGCCTGTCATCAGCTTGACGATGATCAGACCAAAAGGAATCCCGCCAATGAGGTAGGCCGCAACAACCGAGAGAGCTCCCATCACTGCTCGATACTCGTTTGCGAACCGGCGGCCGGCGTCAGGGGATAGGAAGCGAGCGATGTATAAACCGAACCCTTTGGCCCTGTTTTGCTCAGGTAGAGGTGGAACTCGGAATCCTGAAATGTTCCGAAATCGAAGTTTGTCATGTTGGCGATATGTTCTCGCAGTTCGCGAATATGGTCCGGTTTTGCGGGTTTCTGCTTGATCTGGGCGAGCGTCAGATGCGGTGAGTAGGGCCGTTCCTCGCCGGCAATGCCCAGCAGCCGCAGGCGCTCGTCGATGGCGGCCGCGAGAGCGCCGAGCTCGGACCCGGCCTGAACGCCGGCAAAAAGCACGCGGGGATTATGCGGATTGGGGAAATATCCAAAGCCGGAAATCGTCACCGTGAAAGACCCCGGCAGCGGGACTCCTTCGAGCGCTTCCTCCAGCTCCAGCAGCCGTTCTTCCGGCCATTCTCCGATGAATTTGCTGGTGATGTGCAGATTTTCCACCGGCGACCAGGTCAGTGGCGCGAGCGGGCGCAGTTCCTTCAGAATCCGCGCCAGATTGGCTACGACGTTGGGCCCGATGGCGATCCCTGCAAACAGCCGCATCGTCGATTATTCTGTCATGTAATGCCCCGTGTTCGCATCGTTCACTGGAAGGCGGCGGAGGCCGCGCCATTGATCGAAGCCTGCCGGGAGTGCGGTTTCGAAGTGGAATACAACGGGGTTGACTTCCCGGCGCTGATGAAACTCGTCCGCGAGCGCCCGCCCGATGCGCTGGTGATCGATCTGACCTGCAGGCCGGCCATGAGTCGCGATGCCGGGATTGCCTTCCGGCGTCTGAAAAACACGCGGCATGTTCCACTGGTTTTCGTGGACGGGGAACCGGCGAAGGTCACGGCCGTTCGCGAGAAGCTCCCGGATGCCACATACGCCACCCGCAAACAGCTCTGTCAGCGTGTCCGGCGGGCATGCGCAAAAGGCGTGGCCGACCCGCTGGTTCCACCCGGTATGATGGAAAGCTATCGCGACCGTCCGGCGGTCCGGAAGCTCGGCATCGCGCCCGGCTCTTCGGTGGGCCTCATCGATCCGCCGCGCGACTACGCGGCTGTTCTCGGAACGCTCCCCGACGGAGTGGATCTCGTGGAAGATCCGGATTCGGTTCACCCCGTGACCCTTTGGTTCGTGCGCGATCCGCGGGCGTGCCAGGCCGGGATGCGCCGCCTCGAAGCCATCGCGGGTCGCACGAAGCTCTGGATTCTATGGCCGAAGGCATCGAGAAACGGGCTGACGCAATTCCTGATCCGGGAGGCGGCGAATGCGGCCGGACTCGTGGATTACAAGGTCTGCGCAGTAAGCGGGAAATGGAGCGGGATGGCGCTCGCGCGGAGGAAGTCCTGATCCTGCCGCGCCGCTTCTACGCGCGCCGGACGGTGGAGGTGGCGCGCGATCTGCTCGGAAAACTACTGGTGCACGGGCCCGCGGCCGGGATCATTGTCGAGACGGAAGCGTATCTCGGTGGTGACGACCTGGCGTCACACTCGGCCGCCGGAATCACAAATCGCACACGGGTGATTTTCGGTCCGCCGGGGCATGCGTACGTCTATCTCTCCTACGGCATGCACGATTGCCTGAACATCGTGGCCGAGCGGGACGGCACGCCCGGCTGTGTTTTGATCCGGGCGCTCGAGCCGGTCGAAGGTCTGGAGGTGATGCGGGCGCGAAGGCCCGCGGCAAAATCCGATCGGGACCTCACCTCAGGCCCGGGCAAGCTGACGCGAGCGCTCGGCATCACACGAAAAGACACGGGAGTGGATGTGACACGGGGCGATCTCACGGTCAGGACGCGCCCGAACGCATCGCCGTTTGAAATCGAAGTGACGCCGCGAATCGGAATCACGAAGTGCGCCGACCTGCCGTTGCGGTTTTTTATCCGCGGCAACCGTTACGTCAGCCGCTGATTTCGCGGACCGTCAGGCCACTGAAAACAGAGTGCTCAGGCGACGGCTCTGTGAGACGCACCCATGCCTGCCGCAGCCATGCGCCCGTGGGACATTCCGGCCGCGCGAGCCAGCCGGTTCTCGGCTTCCCACAGGAAGCCCAGGCTCTGCCGAACCTCGTTCTCTTTCATCGGCAGCCCCAGAGCATGAAACGCGCCGGCATTAGACAGCTCCGGCCAGTCTAAAGATTCCGAAAACTTATGGCAGGCCACGAGGCGCACGTCAGGCACCGTGTGCCGCAGCCGCGCAATTACTTCCACCCAGGAAAATTCGGCTCCCAGAGCATCCCGGCAAAACAGAAGAGCGGCAGCGCTCCGGTATGCCTGCGCGGAGGTCACTTCCTCCAGACTATGCGCGATGTGAACTCGCCAGCCGAAGTCCGCGGCCGCCAGACGCAGGAGCGAAACGTCAACCGGGGTCAGCCCCGGCATCAGGACAATATTGCGGGTCATCCGGAGCGTGAGAGAGCACGTCGGTGACCAATGAGTCCGACTACCGCAAACGGCCTGGCTCAGTGCCACTGCCCGGGCGTTGTCTGGGTAATGTGCCAGAGCACATTGTCCGGACCGGTCCCGAAAACGTCGAGGCGGCCGTCCTGATTTCGTGCCGCAGACACGGAGCCGCCGAGATTGCCGCTGAGACCAGCCCACGGCCCAGCCGATCCGCCTGCCGTACTTTGCGGGATATACCAGAGGGCATTGTCGCCCCCCCGTGCGAATGCTTCCAAACGCCCGTCCGCGTCGACAGCGGCCGACGGGTCGTTGGTGATCCACCCCCCGTCGGTCTGCCAGTTCGTCCAGGACTGGCTGCCGGCCGACACCTGCGCGATCTGCCACACTGCGCTGTCGCCGCCTCGCGCGAAAGCCTGCAGCCGCCCGTCCGCATTCGCCGCGACCGAAATATTTCCCATCAGGTATCCGCCAAGACTGTTCCATCCGGACCATTGGCCCCCAGGCGTCTCCTGCCAGACGTGCCAAAGAGCGCCGTCGCTGCCGCGCACGAAGACTTCGATCCGTCCATCGGAATTCCGGGCTGCCAGCGGATCGCCATTCATCGTGTTGCCGAGACTGCTCCAGCCGGACCACGAGCCCCCCGCCGCCGTCTGTGCCCGATACCAGAGAGCGTTATCTCCTCCACGGCCGAATACCATGAGGCGTCCGTCGGGATTGGCGCCCGCGGCGAGGCCGCTCGTCAGGAAGCCGCCGAGGCTGCTCCAGGCCGACCAGTTATCCGCCCCCGCTGTCAGTTCCGCCAGATGCCAAACGGCCTGGTCCGTTCCGATCGCGAAAATCTCCAGGCGGCCATCGGCATTCAAGGCCGCCGCCGGATCGCTGGTCAAAATACCGCCAAGGTTTTTCCATGCCGACCATGCGCCGGATGGCGAGGTTTGCGCGATATGCCACAAAGCGTTATCCGTCCCGCGTGCAAAGACTTCGAGGCGGCCATCCTGGCTCGCGACGACCGCCGGTTTGCCCTGCAGACTGCCGCCAAGAAGGCTCCAGGAGGCCGCTCCGCCCGGAGGCAGCAGAGTCACGGTGGCCGTCAGCGTGTCAGCGGAGGTCAATGTCGCTGTCACCACGGGGCTCTCCTGGGAGGCAACCGCCGCCGCGGCGCCGGTAAAGCTCGCCGATGTTGAGCCTCCGGCAACGATCACGGAAGGGGGAACGCTGAGATTCGTGTCGCTGCTCTGGAGGCTCACGACAGTTCCCCCGGCCGGAGCTGCCGCGGTCAGCGCGACAGTGCAGGTCGTGTTTCCCGGCGTCGTAATCGAAATGGGCGAGCACCCGACCGAGCTGAGGGCGCCGCCTGCCGAGACCGTGATGCTGCTTCCCGATCCGGTCACGGCGAGCCCGGCGCCGCTCGGCAGAACTCCCATCGTTCGGGTGACTCCGACGGCCGCGGATCCGGAAATGGATTTCAGAACCACGCTCGCAGTCGCAACGACCCCGTTCCCGATCGCATTCGTGTTCAGCCCCGTGGCCAGGCATGTGTAAACGCCGCTGCCGGACGAGCACGAAAGCGACTTCCCCGCGCTGGTGAGCGCCGGCCCCGCAGCCATGGTGATGCCGGAGATCTGCGACGGATCCCAAGTCAAACTCCACTGCAGGCCGGCCGGACCGCCTCCGCTGTTCAATGATAAATTTACGGTGGCTGTACCGCCCGAGGGCGCCGATCCGGATGAAAGCACCAGCGAGCCCGCCTGGGCCGAAAGGACGCCAGCGGAAAAGAACAGGAGTGACAATACCGTAGCCGGGAAGAAGTCGAGGTCTCTGGGCATTTAGTAATAGTACTACTGGTACTTTAGTTGGGGATAGGATTTAGAGATGGATTAGGGATGGAATCATTCCAACTCTAAATAGCGCGTTTCCGGCGCGGGGGCCGGGCTCGCAGGTAACATAGCGGGTATGCGCTTCGGATGGCTTTTCGCCCTTCCGTGTTTGCTTTGCGGCCAGTTGATACCGGTGGGTTCGCCCATCCCGAAGGGCCCGAATCCGCCGGTGGTTTTCCTGAATGGTTACCAGTTATCCTGTTCGGACAGCGACTTTGCCGGGACATTCGGGAAGGCCGATCAGGTTCTGCGGGCGAGCCAGATCGCCAGTGTCTTCTTCAACAACTGCGCGGTTGCGGCGCAGGCCTCCGGTACGCCCTCGATCGAGTCCCTGGGAATCGCTTTCGGGCAGTTTCTCGCGGGTTTGCGCTACACGGACGGTTCGCCGGTTTCGCAGGTGGACATTGTGGCGCACAGCATGGGTGGGCTGATTGTGCGCAGCTATCTTGCGGGAAAGCTGGACATCACGCCGGTCTCCTGGGCGCCGCCGGCAAATCCCGGCATCCGCAAGGCCGTCTTCCTTGCCACGCCGAATTTCGGGACGCCTCTCGCCGCGATGCTCGGTTCCGACATTCAGACTCGGGAAATGTCGCCGGGGAGCGAGTTTCTCTTCGACCTCAATACCTGGAACGAAGGGCTCGATGATCTTCGCGGAGTCGATGCGCTCGCCATCGTGGGTTCCGGAGGGACGGGGAGCGAGTCGGGCGTCGCGCCGGGCTTCGATGATGGAGTCGCATCGCTTACCAGCGCATCGCTGAGTTTTATCCACCCCGGCCGCACGCGGGTGGTGACGGCGTGCCACGCATCGATCAGTCTGCTGGTGGCTTTCAACTTTTGCTCCAAAGATGCGCCACCGATCGCATCCATCGGCGACGCGAGCAACCTGGTCGGGCAGATCATGGTTTCGTTTCTGACAGGAACCAATGCGTGGCAGTCTCTCGGGCAGGCCATCGAAGACAACGCTCTGGGATCCACCGCCGGCGGCATCAATATTCAGTTGCAGGATCCGAACGGCGTCCCGGTTCCCTCGACCAGCGCGCTGGCGACGACGGCCGCAGGGCCGGTGAACCTGACCGAAGCCATGTCAAACGCGGTCGCCTATAGTGAGGCGCTGCCTGCCGGTGTGGATATTCCGATTCAGCTTCAGACCGCCGGTTCGCCTGTAACGACGACGCAAAAAATCACTGCTGGAACCGTGACGACTGCGATTGTCAAACCGGGCCCGGTGATTCACGGCGCAGTGCCTGCCGCGGGAGCGGTATTCCCGCTGGATGTCGCGCCGGGAGCATTCGTTGCCATCTACGGATCCGGTCTTGCAGGCACGACGCTCACGGCGTCAGGCCCGAATTTCCCCCAGCAAATGGGTGACGTGCATGTCAGCGTCGACGGCGCGCCGCTTGCAATCCAGTACGTCAGTCCGCAACAGATCAACGTGATCTGGCCGGATTCCACGCCGGGTCTGACGAAGCTCACGGTGACCAACGGCAGCGGCTCGTTCACGACGAACGTGATTGTTCAGGCCGCCGTCCCGGAGGTCTTTACGCTGGATGGCGGGGCTGCAGCGGCCGTGAATGCGACGTCCGGCACGATCGTCGGACCCGGGGCGCCTCTTCACGCAGGCGTCGATTATGTCGAACTCTATCTGACGGGCCTTGGTGCGACGACGCCCGTGAACGGGCTCGACTCCGCGCAGATTCAGCCCACAGTTACGGTCGGCGGTCAGCCCTGCGAAGTCACCTATGCGGGCCGGGCGCCCGGCGAGCCGGGGCTGGACCAGATCAACTGCCGCATTCCCGCCGGCCTCGCTGGTTTGGCGATACCGGTGGTTGTGACATCCAACGGCCGGACCTCCAATACGGTGACGCTGAACATCCAGTCTCCGCTGCTCAACGCTGGAATCTGACGAGTTCCTTGAAGCGCTCGAGCGAGTTATAGACGATCGGGCAGTAGGTGGCGCGGTCCACCATCTGCCACATCCGGCTTTCGAAGGAGCCCGCCCCGCGGATCAGATGCGGAAAATCGCGGCAGGTGCCGGGCCGGGCTTCGTAAATCGAGCACTCGTTTCTTTCGAGGAAAATGCAGCCGGAATCGCGCCGCCGCAGGATCGGCTCCTTCTGGTCGAAGGCCGAGGTCGTGGTGTACTGTTCCACGAACTCTCGCGGCGACAGCCTCAGGTGGCGGGAGATGCGGGCAATGTCGCGCTCCGTGACATCGGTTTCCGCGACCTTGCAGCAATTCGCGCAGGCGCGGCAATCGATGGCGGATTCCACCTCCTCGGCAATGCGCCGGAAGCGCAGCTCCGGGAAATTGCGCCGCTTGAGATGGCGGCGGAACTTCTCGTTTTCCTCCTGCTTTTTCTCGCCGAGCTGCCGGATCTGAATCAGGTCGGTAATCACGCAACTTCAGGGTATCCAATCGGAGACGCGGACTTGCGAGAATGAGCACAGCACAAGATGACAGGCACAACCGTCGCTGACGCGTTCAATCCCGGCTCGGACCGGTCTTTCTTCGGTCATCCGCGCGGACTCGCCACGCTGTTCATGACCGAGATGTGGGAGCGCTTCAGCTATTACGGGATGCGCGCGCTGCTCATTTATTACCTGACCTCGACGGTTGCGCACGGCGGTCTTGGCTTCCCGGATTCCAAAGCAGGCGCGGTATACGGGCTGTATACGGCCCTGGTCTATCTGGCCGCGCTCGGCGGCGGGTGGATCGCGGACCTCTTTATCGGCCAGCAGCGCGCGGTGCTCTACGGCGGCATTCTGATCACCGCGGGCGAATTCTGCCTCGTGGCGCCTTCGGAGTCGATCTTCTATCTGGGGCTCGTGCTGCTGATGGTCGGCACGGGATTCCTGAAAGGGAACGTCAGCACGATCGTGGGCCAACTCTACGCGCGCGGCGATGCGCGGCGCGATTCCGGCTTTTCGATCTTTTATATGGGGATCAATATCGGCGCGTTTCTCTCGCCGATCTTCTGCGGGTATGTCGGCGAGCATTTCAGCTGGCGAATGGGCTTCGGTCTTTGCGGTCTCGGCATGCTGGCCGGCCTTTTGCAATACGTACTGACTTCCAGGCATCTCGGCAAGGCGGGGCTTCATCCGGCGGGCAGCGGCAGTCCGGAGAAAGATCGCAGGCAGAAGCGCACCGCGATTCTCGCGCTCGGGTCGAGCACGGGGTTGCTGGCGCTTGTCGGGCTGCTGGGCGCCCTGGGCGTCCTCCACCTCGACACCGATACGATCTCCGAAGGTCTGGGCTGGTGCCTGCTGGGAATTTCGGCGCTCGTGTTCGCCTGGCTGATTTTTTTCGGCGACTGGACGCGCGAGGAGCGGAAGCGTTCCGCGGCCATTCTGGTGCTGTTTGTCGCGTCCGCGCTTTTCTGGGCGGCATTCGAGCAGGCAGGATCGTCGCTGAGCCTCTTCGCGGAGCGCAACACGAACCGCAGCGTTCCCGGCTTTGTGTCGGCGCTCCTCCGGCAGGGAGAGTTTCCCGCAAGCTGGTACCAGTTTGTGCAGCCGCTCTTCGTCATCGTGCTTGCCCCGGTTTTTGCGTGGATTTGGCTGAAGATGGGCCGGCATGAGCCTTCGAGCCCCGCCAAGTTCTCGGCCGGTCTGCTGTTCGGCGGCGCGGCGTTTGTGGTGATGGTCCCGGCGGCGATGATCGCTTCGGGCGGAAGTATGGCCGGGCCGCTCTGGCTGGTGGCCTGCTATTTCTTCCAGACGCTCGGGGAATTGTGCCTGAGCCCTGTCGGCCTCAGCGCGATGACCAAACTGGCGCCCGATCGCGCCGCCGGCTTCATGATGGGGATCTGGTTTCTCTCGATCAGCATCGGGAACTGGCTGGCCGGTAAGGCGGCCTCTCTCTACAGCTCGATGCCGCTGTCTCAGCTTTTTGGCTCGGTCGCGGTATTCAGCATTGCGGCGGCCGTGATCCTGCTGCTGATAGTGCGGCCGACGGTCAGACTCATGGGTGGGGTGAACTGAATGGAGTTGTGGCAGAAGCATCGCGATCAGTTCCCGGTCACGGAGCGCCTCGTTTATCTCAACCACGCCGCAGTCGCGCCTCTGTGCCGGCGCGCCGCCGAGGCCATGCAGCATCTCGCGCAGGACGCCCTCGACTTCGGCAGCCTGCACTACGGGAACTGGATGGAAACCTATCAGGGCGTCCGCGACGCGGCCGCACGGCTGATCCATTCAAGGCCCGAAGAAATCGCTATCGTCAAAAACACTTCCGAGGGGATTGCCACCATCGCCACAGGCTTCTCCTGGAAGCGCGGCGACGTGGTGGTCGCGTTCGAGGAGGAGTTTCCCGCCAATCTGTATCCGTGGAAGCGCCTCGAAGCGCGCGGCGTCGAGGTCCGCTGGCTTTCCGTTTTCGACGATCTGGAGCGGATCGACGAGGCATGCAAAGGCGCCCGGATGCTTGCCGTGAGCTACGTCCAGTATCTGAGCGGTTATCGCGTCAACCTGGAAGCGATCGGTGAAATCTGTGCGCGCCGGGGCTGCTTCTTTCTGGTTGACGCCATCCAGGGGCTCGGCGCCTTTCCCATCGACGTGCGCGCGGCCAACATCGGAGCCCTGGCCGCCGACGGCCACAAATGGCTGCTGGGACCAGAGGGCTGCGGGATCCTCTATGTCCGCCAGGACATGCAGGACGAAATCGAGCCGGTCGAATTCGGCTGGACCAATGTGGCGAAGTATGCCGATTACGCGTCGCGCGATATGACTCTGCGCCCCGACGCGGGCCGTTACGAGTGCGGGACGCTGAATACCATCGGGTGCTACGGTCTGCGGGCGGCGATGGATTTTCTGCTGGAAATCGGCGTGGCGAACATCGCGCCCGTGGTTCAGGCCCTGGGCGACAGCGTTCATGCCGGCGTAACCGCTCAGGGCTTCGAAACGCTCGGACGGCGGTCGTGCGAAACGGGAGCCGGCATCGTGAGCTTCCGCAAGCCGGGCGTCGAGGGTCAGATGATCGTGCGCAAACTGCGGGACGCGGGTATTGTGACGGCGCCGCGGCAGGGCTGGGTGCGCTGCGCGCCGCACTTCTACATCGCGCCCGAAGAAATCGACCGCATGCTCGACGAACTCAGGGCTTTTTGAAAATGATGATGTGCTGCTCCGGCAGCACTTCGATCGTTTTGTCGAACCGGTAGCCTTCCGGCTCCACTTCCGCGCGAACCTCGGGCACCGTCATCTTGTGCTCCTCTTTGATGGGGACATTCGGATCCTCGGCCCGGTATTCGAGAAATACGATCCGTCCCCCCGGCTTGAGGGACTCGAGGAGCCGATCCAGCATTTTTTCCGGCTCGGAGAACTCATGGTAGACATCCACCAGCAGCACGAGATCCAGCGAGTTCTTCGGCAGTTTCGGATCTGCCGGCGTTCCCAGCACGGCGCGCACATTGCTCAGATGCCGCGCGGCCATATTTTTTGTGAGCATGTTGAGCATGAGGGGCTGAATGTCCTCGCCATAGACGACGCCGTTCGAGCCCACCCTCTCCGCCAGCCGCCACGTGAAATAGCCGACGCCCGCGCCGATATCGGCGACCGTCGACCCGCGCTGGATCCGGATCGCATCCAGAGCCTGATCGGGATGCTCTTCGCTCTGCCGCTCCGGGCGGACCAGCCAGTCCGCGCCCGACGCGCTCATGACCTGAGCGATGCGACGGTGCGTAATCGGGTGGAACGTTTCGCCGGCGCATACGAACGACGCGAAAAGAAGAAGACTGCTTACAATCCGGCTTTTTTCCATAGCTCGTCCACTCGCTGCTTCACCTCGGGAGACATCCGGATCACGTCCGGCCACGGCCGCGTGAAACCTTCGCCCGGCCACTTCTTCGTGGCGTCGATCCCCATCTTACTGCCGTAATTCACCAGCCGGCTCGCATGATCGAGCGAATCGACGGGCCCCATCGTGAACTGGATGTCGCGCTCCGGATCGATGTTGTTGAGCGCCCGCCAGGCGACCTCGCGGATGTTCTGCACATCGATATCTTCATCCACCACCACGATGCATTTCGTGAACATCGCCTGCCCCAGTCCCCAGATCGCGTTCATGACCTTTCGCGCGTGACCGGGGTAGGATTTGCGAATCGAGACCAGCATCATGTTGTGGAAAATGCCCTCCGCCGGCATGCACATGTCGCGCACTTCGGGAATCTGCATGCGCATCAACGGCAGGAAAATGCGCTCGATCGCTTTGCCCATGTAGAAGTCTTCCATCGGCGGAGGGCCGACGATGGTGGTCGCGTACACGGGATCTTTTCGTTGCGTGATGCAGGTGACGTGGAAGACGGGGTATTCGTCGGCCAGCGAGTAGTAGCCGGTGTGATCGCCGAAGGGCCCCTCGGTGCGGAGTTCCCCCAGTTCCACATATCCTTCGAGAACGATCTCGGCGTTCGCGGGAACCTCCAGATCGATGGTGTGGCACTTCACCATCTCGACCGGTTTGCCGCGGAGAAAGCCGGCGATCATCATTTCGTCGAGGTCGGGAGGCAGCGGGAGAATGGCCGAGTACATGGTGGCCGGGTCCGATCCGATCGCCACCGCCACTTCCATGCGCGACGGTTTGCCTTCCGCCAGACGGCGGCGATAGTGCTCGGCGCCCTGTTTGTGGGTCTGCCAGTGCATGCCTGTGGTGCGCGCGTCGTAGACCTGCAGCCGGTACATGCCGCAGTTGCGTTTGCCGGTCTCGGGGTTGCGCGAGAAGACCATGGGCAGCGTGATAAACGGGCCGCCGTCATCCGGCCAGCAGGTGAGCACGGGGTAATCGTAGAGGGAAAACGCCTCTGTGCGGATGATTTCCTGGCAGGCTCCTTTGGATACGATTTTCGGGAAGAATGCGCCGATTTCGGCCAGTTTCGGCAGCATTTTGATCTTGTTGATCAAGCCTTCCGGCATTCGCATCTCGAGATATTCGGTGATGCGGCTGGCGATGGCGCCGACGGACTCCACTTCGAGCGCGATCTCCATCCGCCGCATGCTCGCGAAGCTGTTGATGAGGACGGGGACTCTCGAACCTTTGGGGTTCTCGAAGAGGAGAGCGGGGCCGCCCGACTTTACCGACCGGTCGGCGAACTCGGTGATCTCGAGTCTCGGGTCCACTTCGAAGGAGATGCGCCTCAGCTCTTTGTTCTTTTCCAGGGCGCGAATGAAGTCGCGCAGATCGTCGTATGCCATGTATTCGCCGGCGTCGATTGCCGATCTACTATGATTGCAAGTTCATATGGCTGATCGGATCGCATTGATTACAGGCGCCAGCCGCGGCATCGGCCGCGCCTGCGCGCTGGCGTTGTCGGCGGCGGGCGCCAAAGTGGCGCTGGCGGCCCGCCAGACGGCGAAGCTCGAGGAAGTGGCCGGAGAGATTCGGGCCGCCGGGGGAGAGGCGTTTGTTGTTTCCCTCGATCTGGCGTCACAGGATTCCATCAAGGAAGCCTTTTCGAAAGTCTCGAAGGACTTCGGCCGGGTCGACATTCTCGTCAACAATGCCGGGCTCACACGCGACGGTCTTGCCCTGCGAATGAAGCGTGACGACTGGGACGTGGTGCTGCAGACGAACCTTTCAGGCGCTTTTTTCTGCACCCAGCAGGTGCTGCCCGCGATGGTTCGCGAGCGGTGGGGAAGAATCGTCAACATCACCTCGGTTGTGGGAGAGTCGGGAAACGCCGGGCAGGCGAATTACGCGGCGTCGAAGGCGGGTCTCATTGGCCTGACGAAGTCGCTCGCGCAGGAACTGGCCTCGCGCAACATCACCGTGAATGCAGTGGCGCCGGGCTTCGTGGAAACGGACATGACGGGCTCGCTCAGCGCCGAGTTGAAGGCGAAGCTGATGGAATCGATTCCGCTGAAGCGGATCGGCCGGCCGGAGGAGATTGCTGCGGCCGTGTGCTTTCTGTGCAGCGACGACGCGGGCTATATCACCGGACATGTGCTGGACGTGAACGGCGGCATGTTCATGCGCTGAACTGCGCGAAACTGTAAGAGCATGTTCATCCGGAAAATCGCGCTCCCTGTTCTGGTGCTGCTGGCGGCCGGTTCCTTGATGGCCGCGAGCGGGATATTCCCGTATCCGTACGTCCAGGAAGACCTGCCCAACGGCCTGCGCCTGATTACGATCCCGACGGACTATCCGAATATCGTTTCCCTGTTCATTGTTGTGGGCGCAGGCTCCCGCAATGAGGTCGAGCCCGGCAAAAGCGGCTTCGCGCATCTGTTCGAGCATCTGATGTTTCGCGGCACCGCGGAATTCCCGCCGGAACTTTATCAGGCCGAGATCCAGAAGGCGGGAGCCGCCTCGAACGCCTTCACCAGCGACGATCTGACGGCGTTCCATACGACGTTTTCGAAGGAGGATCTGCCGCGCATCCTCTCCATGGAGGCTGACCGGTTCCAGCACCTTTCGTTTACGCAGGGGGCTTTCAAGACGGAGACCCGCGCCGTTCTCGGCGAATACAACAAGAACAGCGCCAACCCGACCGAGAAGCTGTACGAGACTCTTCGCGCTACGGCTTTCAAGGTGCACACCTACCGGCACACCACGATGGGATTCCTCAAGGACATCGAGGCGATGCCGGAGGAATACGATTACAGCAAGGAGTTTTTCAGCCGCTACTACCGGCCGGAATACACCACGATCATCGTCGCGGGCGACGTGAATGCAAAACAGGTCCGGTCGCTGGTCGATGAGCGCTGGGGTACGTGGAAGCGCGGCAGTTACAAGCCTTCGATCCCGGCCGAGCCGCCGCAGGACGGGCCCCGCACCGCGCATGTGGACTGGCCTTCGGAGACTCTGCCCTGGCTGGCGGTTGCCTGGCGCGGGCCGGCCTATTCGGATACAACGGAGGAAACCGCGGCACTCGACGCCATTTCGCGCCTCGGATTCGATCAGACATCTCCGCTTTATCAGAAACTCGTGATCGACGAGCAGAAAGTGGACCAGATCAATGCAGGCGGACCCACGAATCTCGATCCGGAATTGTTCGGCGTGCTGGTGCGGATCAAGAATGCCGCCGATTTGCCGGCCATACAGGAGCAGGTGGTCGCGACCGCGCAGGACTTCGCATCAAAACCGGTCGATGCCAAAAAGCTGGAGGCGCTGAAGGAGCATTTGCGGTACGAGTTCGCCCTGCGGCTTAACAACAGCGAATCGATCGCCTCCACCGTGGCGCAGTATGTGGCTCTGCGGCGGACCCCCGCGACGATCAACCGCTATTACGACGCTTACTCGCGGCTGACTCCCGCGGACATCCAGAAAGCGGCGCGGAAATATCTGACGGAAAAGAACCGCACGATTGTGACGCTGACTTCGACGGCGGAGGGATCGAAATGAAGCGCCCCGCGGAAAAGTATGCGCAGCTCGCCATGCTTCTTGCGCTGACTTCGATGGCCGGAAGCGCCGTTGCGGCGCCGCGCCTTGTGGAACTGCCCGGAAAATCGCCGCTCGTGACGCTGCGATTCGTATTCACGACCGGGTCGGCATCGGATCCGGCGGAGAAGCCCGGGGTGGCCCACCTGACCGGCGAGATGCTGGGCGGAGGCGGCACAAAAGACCTCACATACAAGCAGATCGTGGACGCCATGTATCCGATGGCGACTTCCGTTCACGTCTACTCCGATAAGGAGATGACCACCTTCGTGGGGGAGACGCATCGCGACAACCTGGACAAGTTTTACGGTCTGATGCGCGATATGATCCTGCATCCCGGCTGGCGGGCGGACGATTTCGCGCGCATTCGCGATGATTCGATCAATGCCCTGCGAGTCAGTCTCCGCGACAACAACGACGAAGAACTGGGCAAGGAAGAGCTGTACAACGTGATCTATGAGGGCCGCCCTTATGGTCATGAAAATCTGGGCACGGCCGCCGCGCTGCAAAAGATGACCATTGCGGACCTCCAGGAGTTCTACCGGCAGCATTACACCCAGGCGAACCTCGTCATCGGCATTGCGGGCGGTTACCCGCCGGAATTTTCGGCGCGGGTGAAACGCGATTTCGAGGAACTTCCCGCGGGCGCGGCCGACCGCTTCGACAATCTGGCGGCGCCGCCGGCGATCTCGCACACTCGCGTAACGCTGATCCAGAAGGACACGCGGTCGGTAGCCTGGTCGCTTGGCTTTCCGATCGACGTGAAGCGGGGCGATCCCGACTTCCCAGCGCTGCTTCTGATGACGTCCTGGCTCGGGCAGCACCGGCAGGGCGGCCGTCTCTTCCAGCGGCTGCGCGAAGTGCGCGGGCTGAATTACGGCGATTACGCCTACGTGGAGTACTTCCCTCAGGGGATGTTCCGGCTCGATCCGCAGCCGAACCTGGCGCGGCATCAGCAGATTTTCCAGATCTGGATCCGCCCCGTGGAACCGCCCAACGCGGTGTTCTCGCTGCGGCTGGCCATGTACGAACTGGACCGGATGGTGAAGAACGGCATTCCGGAGCAGGACTTCGAAAAGACGCGCTCTTTTCTTTCGAAGTACGTCAATGTCCTGACCAAAACCAAATCAGCGGAGCTTGGTTATGCGATCGACAGCGCTTATTACGGGATACCAGACTACAACGAATACATCCGGAGCGCGCTGGCCAAACTCACGGCCGCGGACGTGAACGCGGCGATTCGCCGGCACTTGCATACGGACAACATGGAAATCGTGGGCGTCGCGAAGGATACGGATGCGATCCGCGCCGCGCTGACGGGGAGCGATCCGACGCCGCCTCACTACAATTCCGCCAAGCCGCAGGACATTCTCGACGAAGACAAGATCGTGGAGCGTTTTCCGCTGAATCTGCGCAAAGAAGATGTGACGGTGGTGCCCGTGGGGACGGTCTTCGAGAAGTGACGGCCGGCGAACTGGCGAAGCGCCTCGGATTGCCTCTGCGGGGCAACCCGGATGTGCATCTTACGGGCGCCGCGATGCTGGAGGATGCCGGACCCGCGCAGCTTGCCTTTGCAGGCGCGCCCCGGTTCTTCGAAGCCGCGGCGCGCTCGCAGGCTGGCTGCATTATCGCGCTTCCCGGCTTTGAAGCCCCGGGGGGCCGTACCGTCATCGAATCGCCGCAGCCGCGCGCACATTTCGCGCAGGCGTTGTCTTTTCTCTATCCCGCGCCGCTGGTCGTGCCAGGCATTCACCCCTCGGCTTCGATCGATAAAACCGCGCGGGTCCATGCGGAAGCCGAAGTGGGTCCGTACGTCACCGTCGGGGCCGGGGTGTCGGTGGGGGCGAGGACGCGGATCGGATCCGGGACTTCGATCGGCCCGAACGCTGATATCGGCGACGACTGCACCGTACACCCGCGAGTCACCATCTACGAACGGGTTACCATCGGGCCGCGGTGCGTGATTCATTCGGGGGCGGTGATCGGAGCCGACGGTTTCGGCTTCGAGATGGTCTCGGGCGCTTATCGGAAGGTTCCCCAGGTGGGCGTGGTGATCGTCGGCGCGGATGTCGAAATCGGCGCGA
>CAZXCO010000572.1:0-6346 GCA_964639095.1 uncultured Solibacteraceae bacterium | reverse complement strand
TTCCTCCGCGCCTTGCCGCTGACAGCGCTGATCGATGCCCTGCGACTGAACATGCTGCGGGGCGCGGGACTGACGGAAATGATGCCGGAAGTGCTCTGGCTGACGGCGTTCTTTGCAGCCTGCTTCTGTCTCGCCCTGATGACGTTCAAGTGGCGATAGTTTGCGTAGTGAAACGCACAGAATGCCCCTTCGCTTCCTGGTGAAGCCGCCGCGGCGCCCACCTTAAAATTGAAGGGTCAGGCAAGGAGGAATTATGCCCCGGATGCGTGCCGTACAAGTGCCCCGCGCGAAGGCGCCGTTCGAGATCGTGGAACGTGAAATTCCCGATCCGGTCCCCGGAACGGTGAGGATCAAGGTTCAGGCCTGCGGCATCTGCCACAGTGACAGCGGCACAAAGGACGGACTCTTTCCGGGGATCGAGTATCCGCGCATCCCTGGCCACGAGGTGGTGGGCGTCATTGACGCGGTTCCCAACGGCCTGCAGAGATGGACGGCCGGGCAGCGCTTTGCAGTCGGCTGGCACGGTGGAAACTGAGGCTACTGCGATGCGTGCCGCCGCGGGAATTTTTTCGCTTGCCAGAGCTTCACGGCGATCACCGGCGTCACTCGCGATGGCGGCTACGCCGAGTACATGATCGCCCGGGCCGAGGCGCTGGCGCTGGTTCCCGATGAATTATCGGCCGTGGAAGCCGCGCCGCTTGCGTGCGCCGGGGTCACAACATTCAACTGCCTTCGCAACAGCGGCGCACGGCCGGGTGATCTGGTAGCCATAATCGGGCTGGGCGGTCTGGGCCATCTCGGAGTGCAGTTCGCCGCCAAATCCGGGTACCGGACGGCCGCAATCGGGCGCGGTGGGGACAAGGAATCTCTCGCGCACGAACTTGGCGCACGCTATTACATTGACAGCCAGAAGCTGGATCCCGCCGCGGAGTTGCAGAAGTTGGGCGGCGCGAAGGTGATTCTGGCCACCGTAACGAGCGCTGAGGCCATGGCTGCCGTCGCAGGCGGACTCGGAGCCGACGGATCGCTGATGGTGATCGGTGCGACGCCCTCTCTCACCGTCTCTCCGATTCAGCTCATCCGCGGGCGCCTGTCAGTCAGAGGCTGGTATTCGGGCACATCGATCGACACGCAGGACACGCTGGCGTACAGCGTGCTCTCCGGGGTCCGTTCGATGAATGAAACCTGGCCGCTGGACCGCGTCGCCGAGGCGTATGATCGCATGCTGAGCGGCAAGGCGCGGTTCCGCGCCGTGCTCACGATGAGCTGAACGTGACGCTGCGCGCATCGCCTCAGCGATACCAGAGGATTTTTCCGCATTCGAGAGGGACGCGGGCGTCCGGGCGCCACGGAATCAGCCGTGGCGTGAAATCGCTCGCCGGCCGGTCCGCCGGGACCCTTGCTGTCCAGGTGTAACCACCCTCCGATCCCACGAGTGCAGGTCCTTTCGTCATCGAAATGCGAACCGGTTGGCCGTTCGCCTCTCCATTGGCATAGAGTTCGACAACGACGGCATCGGGACTCAGTTCGTCCAGCCATGCCTGAACAGCAAAAACATACGACGATCCATCGGCGGTGACCGTGAGTGAACCGAAGCGCAGTCTCGGCCAGCAAGCTTCCACCTGCTGTTGCCATTCGAGAACGCTTGCGCCCACTTTGCCGCCGTTCGCCGCCCGATTCAGAAACATCTCCGCCATGGGGAGGTAATGCTGCTCCGTATACTCGCGAACCGTACGACCGGCCGAGAACTGCGGCGTCAGCCGGGCCATGCTTTCACGCATGCGCCGGATCCAGCTGGCCGGCATGCCCGCTTCATCCCGATCGTAAAATTCCGGGACGATCTGCTGTTCGAGCAGAGTATAGAGCTGCTCCGCTTCGTGGCTGTCCCACGCGGGATCGTCTCCATGCTCCTGGCCGTCGCCCAGAGCCCAGCCGACTTCAGGCGACCATGCCTCCGCCCACCAGCCGTCAAGTTCGGAACAATTGAGACCGCCGTTCACCAGAATCTTCATGCCGCTGGTGCCGCAGGCCTCCCAGGGGCGGCGCGGCGTATTGAGCCAGAGGTCCACGCCCTGCACCAGATGCTCCGTCAAGCCCATATCGTCATCGCTCAGAAATACAGCGCGGGTGCGTGCCGGAGTGCGCCGGATGAATTGGATCCACTGCCGGATCATCTCCTGCCCGGCGAGATCCTGTGGATGCGCCTTGCCTGCCAGCACCAGTTGCACCGGGCGCTGTCGATTGGTCAGAAGGCGAAGAAGCCGGTCCGGATCGTGCAGAAGCAGATTCGGTCGTTTGTAGCTTGCGAACCGTCGCGCGAAGCCGATGGTCAGCGTTTCGGGATCCAGAATGTGCCGGGCCTGCTCGATTTCCTCAGGAGATGCGCCATGTCCGGCAATCTGGCGGGCGAGACGCCGGCGCACATTCTCGATCATCGATCGTCTCGCGCTCTGGCGCATGCTCCAGAGCTTGCTCTCCGGCGCACACCTCAGTTTCTCCTCCAGCGTGGGTGGTCCGGGGCCTTGCCAGCGGCCTTTGCCGCAGGCCTCCGTCCAGAGCTCATCCGCGGCGGCCGAATCCCAGGTCGGCGTGTGGATGCCGTTCGTGATGTAATCCACCGGCACCTCGGACTGCGGCCAGCGTGGAAAAATTTCCTGGAAAATTCGCCGGCTAACGTGCCCATGCAACCGGCTGACGCCATTGACGGCAGCACTGCCCCGGACTGCGAGATAAGCCATGTTGAACGGCTCCGAAGCATCGTTTTCGTTCTTTCTGCCCAGTGCCAGCAACTGCGTCATGGAGACACCGAGCTCGCGTTCGGCGTAGTCCCGCAACCACACCGTCATGAGTTCCGGCGCAAACCGGTCGAAGCCGGCGGCGACGGGCGTGTGCGTCGTAAAAAGATTTCCGGCGCGAGTTGCGGCGAGCGCGGCGTGGAATGGCTGTCCGGTGTCTTCCATGAATCCGCGAGCGCGCTCGAGCACGGCGAATGCCGCGTGGCCTTCGTTCAGATGACAGACCTCGGGATGTATGCCGAGCGCCCGCAGCAGGCGCCAGCCGCCGATTCCCAGTATGCGTTCCTGCTGCAGTCTCAGCTCGGGACCGCCTCCATACAACTCGCTCGTGATGCCCCTGTGTTCGGGAAGGTTTTCCGGATGGTTGGTATCGAGAAGATACAGCATCGCCCGGCCGATTTGCACCTGCCAGGCGCGAACCCGCAAAAGAAAGCCCGGAAGCTGGATCGGAACTACTACCCACTGCCCGCTTGCATCCCGCACGGGTTTGACGGGGAGAAGGCTCGGGTCATTGAACGGCCGGAGCGCGATCTGGTTTCCCGCGGAATCGACGCGCTGCCGGAAGTAGCCCTGCTGGTAGAGCAGCCCGACGGCGATCACCGGCACACCCAGATCGTCGGCAGCTTTCAATTGATCGCCTGCAACGTTGCCCAGGCCGCCGGAAAAGAGCGGCAAAGCGTCGCTCAGCATGAATTCCATGCTGAAGTAGGCCACGGCCGTGAGCTTTGAGGCCGGATGGCTGGCCTGAAACCATCGGCGGCTTTCATTGCGCTCGCGCCTTTCCTGGAAAACGGCGTCCAACTTCTGTCGGAACCATTCATCGGAGAGTTCCCCCTGCAGCTTTGCGGGGGATGCCATCTGCAGGACGAGCCAGGCGTTGTGGGTCAGGTTCCAGAGCTCCGGATCGATGTGGCTCCAGAGCTGATCCGCCGCGTGGTTCCAGGACCAGCGAAGATCGAGCGCGAGCTCCGCCAAAGAGTCTTCTCCCGGAGAACGGTTATCGCTCATCGCTCATCTCCGCGGCGACGCCATCCGGATGACCTGTGGCGACCGCCGGCATATCGATCATACTGTGTTGGCAGTGTTCCCCCATGGCGGCCCTCCCGTCGCGTCTCCTTTCCGTTCAGTGCTGGTCCGAGAGCAGCTCGGCAAGCCGGGGCCCGTTCAAACGATACCCGGAATAACTCGATCTTGTGGTCTGCGTCGAGTGGAACCAGAGTTTCGAAATCTCCAGGTTCAGCGAAAAGAGACTGGCCAGCCAGACGGAATCGGTTACTGGTTTCATTTCCAGTTCCATGCTTGTACCCGGCAGGACGCGCGCGAAGATACCGAAGATTGAAACCGGTGTGATCACGGTCGCCTCCGCCCGTATCACATGCATGGTTTCCTTGTCGACCCACATGTGTCCGCGCATTCCAGCGAGAATTTTCGCGGCGCGGCTGAGCCCGTCTTTTTTCTTCCTGGGTGTGGCGGACAGGGCATAAGCAGTTCTGCCATCGATCTCTTCTTCTCCTGTGAGTTCGAAGTGAAACGAGCTGGCAAACTCGGCGGTCAGTTCGCCGTTCTGGTCGCGCTGCCTCCGGTAGTTGCGGATTCGCCGCTCGCGGGACGCCGGGTCCTCGCTGCCGCGGCGCTGAACCTCCTCCCGGAGCCGGCGCAACTCCGTTTGCTGCTGTTCCAGTGAAAGAGGCCGATCGTCGATCGCGACGAGCATGTAGTAATCCGAGCCGTCGATCATCAACACCTGATGAGTCCTGCTGGCGGGCTTGTCATTCCGGCGAAACTCGTCCCGCTGGATGAACGAATATTCCGGAGCTGCGGCCCAGTCGGAGCGGAGCGCCGCCTGGGCGCGGCTGACGATCTGCTGCGCATCCGCTGCTTCGCCGCAGACTACCGCAGAAATGCCGGCCAGTATGACAGCCGCTAGATGCTGATGACCGGGCACGGCGAATCGCGCAGGATGGCATAGGCGTGCTGGCGGAGATGGCCGGCGAGCCCCGCGCCGCTGTGTCTGCCCATGACCAGCAGGTCGGCGCCGAAATCCTTTGCGCAGCACGACACGACCTTCGCCGGATCGCCGGGACGGACAAACACGGTCGCCGCCGTATGTGCGGCCGCCTGAAGGCTGCCGATGACCTTGCTCGCTTCCGTCGCAACCGTCTGTGCGAACTCCTGCTCGAGGTTCCAGCTCGAATAGGTGGGCGTCAATTGAGGTGTCGCATGAACGATCCCGAGGGTGGACTGATACTCTCCGGCCATCGAGGCCGCCCATTCGAGAACGCTCTGGCTCCGTTCTCCCAGATCCACCGCGCAGAGAATCCTGCGGCAGTGTATGTCCTCGAGCGGCGGAGCCGAATCCGCGTGAATGCTCGTCCACACCGGACAGTCCACATCATGCAGCACCTTTGCGGTCACCGAGCCGAGAAGGAGACGCCGGAAAGGTCCGACCCCGTGAGTGGGCATCATGATCAGGTCCGGACGCCATCGCTTCGCGGTCTGCTCGATTTCCGCGGCCGGATCATTGCCCGTCAGACAGACCCGCTCGGTGTTGAAGTACTTGAGCTCATCCGCGAGGAACGCGTCCAGTTGCGCCTTGCGTTGCGGCAGCAGCTCCCAGGCGAGGGTGTGCTCGCCGGCGCCAACCACGTGAAGGAGCAGGATGCGGGCGTCGAAGCGGCCGGCAACGGCCTCCACGTATCTTGCGGCGCCGATGCACTCGTCGGAGAAGTCCACTGGAAACAGAATTTTTTTGATCGGAGGCATGATGGTGTCCTTTGCTATGGCAGTGCACCCCAACGGCCAATGATTCAGATCCTGCGCGTCCCTTGTTTACTGCTGTGTTTACTGCTGTTCCGTGCTCCCCGGTTGCGCGAAAGGAAGAGCGGTCCGGCAGGAGTGGGCCAAATGGCGCAGTCGAAAACGGGCTCACCGGCGCGTGGAGCGGCACTTGTCATGCCGCCTGAAAACGCAGGACGGCGGCGACTCCGGCAGTCCGCTCCGGGGCATTCACAAGACGGATTCCGCCCGAATTGCGCAGAGTCGCAAGCGCGGCCCAGTTGATGGCAGCCTCGTGACGGCAGAATTCCGGCGCGGAAGGCGACAGGATCAAATCTTCGACCTGGCCGGTTTTTGCGGCCTCGATGATTGCGGCCGGGTCGGAGATCAGAAGCCCGCGATTTGCGGCCTCCTCCATCTCCCGGGAAGTGCGGTCCATGTCCATCGTGGACCAGGCCGACATCAGCTTCGAAGCCTTTCCGAAAAGCACATCCGCGCCGAGTCCGTCCGGGCTTCCCTGGATGGCTCCCGTCAACAACGGCGAGTAGGTATTCACCTTCCGGTAGATCGCCAGCTCGCGCGGGACTGCGGCGAGGATCAGGGGGCGCTGGTCTCCCATCAGGAGTGCGTGGATTCCACGATCGATCGCCCTGAAGAAGTCGTGCAAATACCCCGGCGTGACTTCATACGCGGTCGACGTGCTGAACGGAACCCCCTTCATGCCCCCGACCGACGGTCCGGCGCTCGAACGATTTCTGAGCGTGTGGTCCGGCGGG
>CAZXCO010000571.1:0-1830 GCA_964639095.1 uncultured Solibacteraceae bacterium | reverse complement strand
CATTCTGCGCGGCACCCTGGATCTGATGGTGCTGAAAACGCTCGATGCGATGGGGCCTCTGCACGGCTACGGGCTGGCGCGGCGGCTGGAGCAGGTGTCGGGCGAGCTGCTGGCGATGAACCAGGGCACGCTCTATCCTGTGCTGATCAAGCTCGAGCAGGAAGGCGCGGTCTCGTCGGCCTGGGGAGTCTCCGACAACAATCGCCGCGCAAAGTTTTATACGATCACGCGGTCCGGCCGGAAGAAACTGCTGGCCGAGTCGAAACACTGGCGCCAGACCACCCGCATCATCGACCGCTTCTTCGCTCCGGAAAGGGCCTAGCGGGAGCGGCGTATGGCAATCGTGCGCGCATTCCTGAATCGGCTGAAGGCCCCGCTTTTCGCGGAGCAGCAGGATCGCGACCTCACCATCGCGCTCGGCACACACCTCGAGATGCTCACGGAGGAAAAGATTCTCCACGGCATCCCGCCGGACGAAGCGCGGCGGCAGGCCCGCCTCTCGCTCGGCAACGTTGAATGCACGCGCGAGAACTGTCATGACGCGCGTGGCGCCCGCTGGATTTCGGACTTCCTGCACGATTTGCGTTACGCTCTGCGCGCCTTCCGCCACCAGCCCGGCTTTGCCGCAATCGCTCTTCTGACTCTCGCCCTCGGCGTCGGCGCGACCACCGTGATGTTCACGCTGGTCAACACCGTTCTTCTGAAGCCGCTCGGCTACCCGGATTCCGACCGCATGGTGATGGTCCACGACCATACATCGCGTTTCGGGGGCGGCATGGGGGTCTCATATCCCGATTTCGCCGACCTCGCACGCGACAGCCATTCCTACACAGCGATCGCCGCATGGAGCGGTGGGGGCGGCACGATCAGCGAACCTGGTGAGCCTCAATTCAGCAGCGGAATTGAAGTCTCCTCGCAACTGTTGCCGGCTCTGGAAGTTCAGCTCGCGCGCGGGCGCAGGTTCCTCGCCTCCGAAGATCGCCCCGGCGGTGCGCCTGTTGTGATCATCAGCTACCGCCTCTGGCGGCAGCTCTTCGGAGGCAGCCCCAGGGTGATCGGCGCGCACCTCGTATTCAACGGTCGTCCCCGCACGGTCATCGGCGTGTTGCCCGCCGGTTTTCAATTGAATGGTGTGGTGGACGTGCTGACGCCCCTCGGCCAGGACACCGCCCCCCGGATGCGGAACCGCGACGCGCCCATCCTGCGGGTTTTGGCGCGGCTCCGGCCCGGCGTGACCATAGCCGGGGCACAGGCCGACCTCACAATTTTCGGCCGGCGTCGCAGCCAGCAGTATCCGAACAGCGACAAGGACGTGAGCTTTGTTCTGCATTCGTTCCGCGAAGACGTTGTGGGCGATGTCCGCTCTACTCTGCTTCTCCTGCTTGCGGCCGTCAGCATCGTGCTGCTGATGGGTTGCGTGAATGTCGCCAGTCTGCTGCTGGCGCGCGCCGTCTTCCGCGAGCGCGAGGTGGCCATGCGCGTCGCTTTGGGGGCGGGAAGGTTCCGCCTTGCGCGCCAGTGCCTCACCGAGAGCGCGGTCCTCGGCATCGGTGGTGCGCTGATCGGTACGGGCCTTGCCGCATTTGGCGTCCACCCGTTCGTACTGCTCTGGCCCGGTGGACTCCCCGCCGGCTTCGACTTTCGGATCGACTGGCGCGTCCTGGCCTTCGCGCTCGGCATAGCTCTTCTGTGCAGCCTGATCTTCGGACTCGCCCCGGCCCTGCGCGCGCCGGACCACGAAACCGAACAGTCCCTTCGCTTCGGCAGTCGCGGCATAGCCGGAAGCTCGCGCCGCCTGCATACGGGTTTTGTGGCGCCGCAAATCGCCCT
>CAZXCO010000570.1:0-3832 GCA_964639095.1 uncultured Solibacteraceae bacterium | reverse complement strand
TATGCCTCGATCTGACAACATCTACAGGCATCGAATGGGTCAAGATCGCGTATGACAGCTTGGCGGCAAGCGCGGCGGTTGGCGGAGTAGAGCTTCCCCGAAACAGTGCAGACAGACTTCGCCGAAATCTCGATTGCGCTGTCATTCGTCGCCTACATAGCATCCTGGAGGTCCAGTCGCTCCCTGCCGTCGATACCGTGAAAGGTGTTTTCACCGAGGGCAAGCCGATCTACCCCGACGCCGGCTTTGACGCGAAAACGCACATCCAGATTGCGGTTCGAAATCTGGACTCAATCAAAGGCGTGTTTCGCGTTTCACCGGAATACCTCAAGTCTCTTCCAACGACTCGCCGCGCCCGGAAGTAGCCGCGCCCTCGAGCGAGGAAGGCGGCAATTACACAACATTTGGTTGCCATGGTATCTTGCGATGCCACGCTCCGCCTGCGCAGACCGAGGAGGTCTTCAAGCTCTACAGTCAGGCGAAGCTTGGCATGATGCGCGAGGCACTCGCGAAGCTGGACCGGCAGGCCAACGAGCGATTTTCCGGCACACAGAATGTCAACTGAACCAATTTCTGCACATTTTCATGCACAAACGTGGCTGCAGTACGTTTTCGTTGAGGAGGGAGGATCGATTAAGTGCGTAGAGCCATCGATTCTAAAGGAGTAAATGGTGGGCGCGCAGGGACTCGAACCCCGGACCTCCTGCGTGTGAAGCAGGCGCTCTAACCAACTGAGCTACGCGCCCCCGAAGGCGGGCAAATTTCAATTCTAGTACAGGCGCAATGATGTCTCCGGTAAGCTGGCGTTAATGACCAAAGGCGCGGCGCCGCGCGACATCTACGCTGATCGACTCACCGAACGCACTCATCGCCTCCAGGCCTCCAGCCGGCGGCGCGACCGCATCGGCAATCTGCGCCTCCTGGTTTTCCTCGGAGCCGCCGCCATCGTCTGGTACGCATTTCACGGCCTCTCCATCTGGTGGCTCGCAGCACCGATCTCCGTTTTCACAGCACTCGTCTGGTGGCAGTCCCGAGTGGAGCGGGACGTGGAGTGCGTTCGCCGCGCCATCCGGTTCTACGAGCGTGGAATCGAGCGCCTCGAGCACCGCTGGCAGGGCGGGGGAGAGCAGGGGGAGCGGTTCGCCGACCCGCATCATCCGTGTGCTTCCGATCTCGATCTCTTCGGCCACGGGAGTCTGTTCCAACTGCTTTCGACGGCGCGCACGCGCGGCGGGGAGCAGCGGCTAGCCTCCTGGCTGAACTCCGTTTCAGGAAATGCTGCTGCGACGGAAGAGATCCGGGCGCGCCATCGCGCAATCGACGAGCTGCGGCCCATGCTGGATCTCCGCGAGCAGATCGCCATCCTGGGCGAGGACTTCCGGACCGGCGTGAATCCCGATCAACTGGCCCGCTGGTCCGCCGCGCCCGCCCGGCCGTTTCCGAAGTGGAAGCGCATCCTCGCATTCGCGTTCTCGCTGACCGCCGCCGCCATGCTGATCTGGTGGGTTGCCACCGATCTCACCGGCGCCGATCCGCGTCTCGCATTCCTTCTGATCTGCGCCGTGGAGGGGCTGTTCGCGCTCACTTTGAGAAACAGCATTTTGCCCATCGTGCATTCCGTCGAGGAGCCGGCACGCGATCTCGACCTCCTGGCCCGCATTCTCGCGACGCTCGAAAGGCAGCAGTTTCAATCCCCGCTGCTGGCCAGACTGCGGAAGGCCATAGATGTGAACGGCCGCCCCGCCTCCGAGCGCGTCAGCACGCTGCGGCGCCTGGTCGAAATGATCGATTCCCGCGACAACCTGTTTGTACAGGCAATTGGACCGGTGATCCTCTGGACCACGCAGCTCGGCATGGCGGTCGAAGCCTGGCGCGCCGAAAACGGCGCGCATGTGCCCCGCTGGATCGACGCGGTCAGCGAAATCGAAGCCCTCTCCTCGCTCGCCAATTATGCGTGGGAGCGTCCGGACGACCCGTTCCCGGAGTTCGCCGAGAGCTCTCCCGAACCACTTTTCGACGGCGAGGAGATGGGACACCCGCTGTTGCCCGAGGCGCGGTGCGTGCGGAACAGCGTCAAACTCGCCGCTCCCCTGCGGCTGCTGGTCGTCAGCGGCTCGAACATGTCGGGCAAGAGCACTCTGCTCCGAACAGTCGGAGTCAACACCGTCCTCGCGCTGGCGGGCGCGCCCGTGCGCGCCAGGCGGCTCACGCTATCGCGTGTCTCTCTGGGCGCCTCGATCCGGACGACTGACTCTCTCGAAGAAGGCCATTCGCGATTCATGGCTGAGATTCTGCGTTTGAAACAGGTCCTCGAACTCCCGGCGCCGGCACTCTTTCTCCTCGATGAACTGTTGGGAGGAACCAATTCTCACGATCGCGCCCTGGGGTCGGAAGGGCTGATCCGCGCGCTGCTGGCTCGCGGGGCGATCGGGCTGGTCACGACCCACGATCTCTCGCTTTCCCGCGTCGCGGGCGAACTCAGTCCGGCCGCGGGAAACGTCCACTTTGAAGACCGGCTCGAAGAAGGTCGGCTGGTCTTCGATTACAGGATGCGGCCCGGGGTTGTCGCGCGCAGCAATGCACTCGACCTCATGCGCGCCGTGGGTCTGGACGTCTGATTGGTGTATAAACACGTTGTATTCTGTAAGTTGAATGTCGTCCTACCCGGCCACGCTCGCCACGCGAATTGCGCCGGGGAAACTCCGGGAGGTGGAGAGCGCTATTGAGCTCAGCCTGCGCGGCAAGGCTGAAGCCGTGCGGATGGCCCTGGTGTGTCTGCTTGCTCGCGGCCATTTGCTGATTGAAGATGTGCCGGGAGTCGGGAAGACAACGCTGGCCCAGTCGCTGGCGCGCACGGTTGACGGCGCCTTCCACCGGCTTCAGTTCACGAGCGACATGCTGCCTTCCGACGTGCTCGGGGTCACCGTGTATAACGCCCACACCGAGGAGTTCGAATTCAAGCCCGGGCCCGTATTCACGAATTTCCTTCTCGCCGACGAGATCAACCGCACCACGCCCAAGACGCAGTCCGCACTGCTCGAAGCTATGAACGAACAGCAGGTGTCGGTCGAAGGACGCACGCTCCCGCTACCCGAGCCTTTTATGGTGATCGCCACGCAGAACCCGGCGGATCATCATGGCACGTATCCTCTTCCGGAATCGCAGCTCGACCGTTTTCTGATGCGTTTGCGCATCGGTTATCCCGATACCCGGAGCGAGCGCGAAATCGTCCGGCAGGCGGAGGTTCGCCACGGGGGAACGACTCCGTGCGTACTGAGCCGGGCGGATCTGCGCGAACTGCAGTCCGCTGCGGCGCAGGTTCAGGTGGACGATTCGATTGTCGATTACATGCTTGCCCTCGTCGAGCGCACCCGTACACACGAGGGTCTCGCGCTGGGGGTGAGCCCACGCGGGTCGCAGGCGCTCTATCGCGCGATGCAGGCGAACGCGCTGATCGAAGGCCGCGGCTATGCTTTGCCGGACGATGTGAAGCTGCTGGCTCCGAAGGTGCTGGGCCATCGCGTGATGCCTTCCGCGCGCTCGTCTCTCGTGACGCGGAAAGATGCCAACGGAGCAGCCGCGGGAGAGCGGATCGTGGAAGAAATTCTCGCGCAGCTCGACGTGCCGCTGTGAACCACCGACGTTCTCGCGCCGCTCTCTTCTGCTTCACGATGCAGGCGGAAATCGCTTCCGCGACGGGGGAAATACGAGCGCACAGGCCGAGGGTCTGTTGTGCGCGATTGGAAATACGAGCGCACAGGCCGAAGGTCCGTTGTGCGCGACTGGAAATACGAGCGCACAGGCCGAAGGTCCGTTGTGCGCGACTGGAAAT
>CAZXCO010000569.1:0-2443 GCA_964639095.1 uncultured Solibacteraceae bacterium | reverse complement strand
GGTCGCCCTTGCCGATTTTGAAGTTACGGCCGATGTTGAAGTTCTCCGACGGGCGCCGCGCCTGCCGGAAATCGGTGTACAGCAGGCTTGCCTGACCGGGGGTCGTGGTGTACGGACCGGGGCCGAAGGTGTTGGGCACCGGGTTGGTCCAGGCCGCGGGATTCAGAACCTGATCCCCGAACGGGTTGATGCAGCCGCAGTTCAGGTCCTTCAGATAAAGCGGCTGGCCCGTGCGAATCATTTCGCTCTGACCCAGAGGATTGGGGGTTGAGGCGGCGGGCGGCGTCAGAGGCATGCCGCTCGCGTACTGGAGGAATGCTCCGACCTGCCAGTCCTTCGTCGCCATCGCCAGAGCGGAGTTCTTGAACCATCTCTGAGTCTGGTAAAGGATATTGGCGTTGAACAGGAACGGCTGGTCGGTGGCCTGAATCGACTTGACCGAGCTGTCCGGATTGAAGACATCTTCACGCGTGTAGACCAGCGCCTTGGACCAGGTGAATGATCCGTTGACCTGCAGGCCGTGGGACATCCGCTTGGTGCCCTTCACCTGCAGCGAATCGTACCAGGTCTTGCCGGTCGGCGAGGTGGTATCGTTCAGGGTGCTGAACTGCGGGAAAGGCCGCAGCGCATTGTAGAGCGAATTGGTGGTCGCATATCCCTGATACGGGACATAGTTGCCGATCCGCGCAACGACCGCCGGATTGTTGAGCGCGAGGCTGAGCAGCGCATTGTCGGCGGGATTGCTGTAGGGATCCAGACCGAAAGCCGCATAGGTCGCCGGCGAGGGCTGGTTCACGCCGTAGCCGAGCGGACCGGGCCACCACACACCGCGGTTGCCCACATAAGATGCCTCCATCACGAAGTCCTTCGCGACTTCGCGCTGAATGCCGATGCTGAACTGATTCTGACGGCCCGGCCGGGACTGCTGAGGATCGACCAGTGCGAATCCGGTGAAACCGGTAGTCTGGCCCGGAAGCGGCGTCTGGCCCGGATCGAAGTTCGGCCATACCGGCCGGGGCAGTGCGCCGGGAGCCAGGATGTCCTGATAAGCATTGATGCCGGTCGGGGTGTTGACCTGAATGGCCGAGGAGTTGGCATTGAGGTCCGGGCTGAAGCCGTACACAAAGCCCCACCCGCCGCGGATGACGGTCTTGTCGTCGAGCTGATACGCGACTCCAAGGCGCGGGCCCAGAGCGTAGGGGTAGTTGTGAACGAAGGTGCAGCCGCAGGTCGCTTCAAAGATTGCGGCGCCGGGGTAATTGCCAACGGCCGGATTCGGCGTGTTGATGCCGAGGCTGGCCGAGCGGCCATACTGCTCACGCGGCGATGTGCCGTAATCCCACCGCAGACCGTAGTCCACCGTCAGTTTGCGGGTCAGCTTCCACGAATCCTGCACGAACAGACCCCACTGGGATTTGCCCATGCGCAGATCCGTCGGCGCACTCTGGCTCGCCGTGATGTAATCGCCCAGCAGGAAGTTGGCGTAGGGGAAGCCCATTTTCTGTCCGCCGAGCAGCCCGGCCGGAGGAATGTACGGCTGCGCCGTCGCGCCGGAGTTCGTGGTGCTGTTGAAGGTCAGAGCCACGCCTGAAGGAGGAGCCGTGATGTTGCCCTGGAACCAGACTTCGCCGCCCAGCTTGTAGGTGTGGTTGCCGTGCACCCAGGTCAGGTTGGCGTTGTAAGACGGCCGTTCGGTGTGCGTGTCCGTGTGGGCCTGCGCGTTGCCGAGCTGCTGCATGCCGCCCAGCGTCGGGTCCATCAGAGTCGAAGTACGGCTGCCGATGGTGGGGAAGTTATAGGAGATGAAGCAGCCCGAGATATCGATCGTCGAGCAGTCGAATTTCCCGCCTTTGTTCGTGTACGGAGCCGTATCGAGGAAGGCGATTCGCGAATACCCGACACCGAGGTGCATCAGCAGGGTCGGCGAGAACGTGTGATCGTAGTTCAACCGCTCTGTCAGCGAGTGGATGAAGGTGCCGCGCGCGCCGCTGATCAGGTCGGGCAGACCGTCGGCGTTCCCGTTCGGGGTCGAATACTGGCTGTCCGTCCCGGTGATCGACCAGAAGAACGAAACCTTGTTGTTGTCGTTGATCGTGTGATCGAGCTTCAGCGACGGCAGCTTCGTCACGCGCTGCCCGAGGTTAAACCCGGCGTAGTTTTCAGTCAAATCGTTCGTCGTCGTCGCCGGCAGCAGTTTCTGCACCGACAGAGCGAACGGGCTGATGCGTGACAGCGGAATGATGTTGTTCGTGAACGGCGTTGCCGAGTTGCCCACCCGGGTGGCCGGATCGTAGATTTCGTTGGCGAAGATCGGCCGGCCCAGAGCGTCGGTGCCGATCGGCCCCGAAGGCACGCCGAGGCTCGGATTGAAATTCGCTCCGCCGTTGGGGGAGATGGCCGAGAAGTCGCCGTTGCGATACGCGTCGACCGGCAGCGTGTCGTT
>CAZXCO010000568.1:0-1527 GCA_964639095.1 uncultured Solibacteraceae bacterium | reverse complement strand
CGATGCAGAAAATGCTCTCGTAGTCGTACTGGATCCGGACCCAATTCGCCAGCGCCCCGAGATAGTTGCCGATGTGCAGATTGCCGGACGGCTGTACGCCCGACAGAACACGGGATTTCATGGTTTGTGGAGTGAATGATTATCGTACCAGTCCGGGGTCCCAGTTCCCCAGTTTGGCGCCCGCTTCGTAAGTGCTGCGGCAAAAATCGAGGATCGCCTGCTCCGGCGCGGGATACTGGCGCACCGTCTCGTATCGCAGAATGAATTCGCCGAGTTGCGCATCCCACGCCGCGGCTTCGGGGCGCACGGGCGATTTATTGAATCGCGCCGGCGCAGGCGCCGCATAGGCGTAGAACGCCGGATGGCGGTAGCGTCGATCTCCGGGCCAGAAGCCGCAACTGATGACTTCATGCGAATAGGCTTCCCGTGTGACCCGGTCCGCATTCTCCCGCGGCGGAGCCGGCCGCCCGGAGAAGCGCGTGACCGCCAGATCGAACGAGCCCCAGAAGAAATGCACGGGGCTGGACTTGCCGGTAAAACCCGAACGAAACTGCTGAAACGCGCGGTCGCAGCGGACCAGAATACGCCGAAAGCGGTCCACGTACTCCTGGTCGTAAGAGGCGTGATGCCGGTCTTCATTGAACGGGGTGGGATCGTCGAATTCGTCCGGCTTCAGCCGGATCGCCACCTCGATTCCGAGCGACCGCAGACGGGCCATGTAATCGGCATGGAAATCCGCCACCGAGCGGGGAAAGAGAGGCACGGCGCTTCCCTGCCCCGCGCTCGTGCGGATCACGAGCAGGTGCGCCACGAAATCGAACTCGATGTCGAAGGTCAGATCGCCGTATGGAATCGACGACGTCGTAAGCCCGCGCGGCGTCACATAGAGCGGCACGTGCCACCAGTGGTTCTGCGGGGCACACAACGCGAGACGCGTCTTGCCCACGATCTGCGTCCAGAGGTGGACCGTGTCGCACGTGGCTTCCCATTCGGAAAACGGAAGCGACGGCCAGTCAGTCGAAGTCGAGTTCGAGGTCATCGATATAGCACCAGCCCCAGTTTTCGCCGGGTTCGAGCGACCGCATGATCGGATGCCGGGTGGCGTGAAAATGCTTCGTCGCGTGTTTGTTTTTGGATGAATCGCAGCAGCCCACGTGCCCGCATTCGAGACACAGCCGCAAATGAACCCAGGAATCGCCCGTCTTCAGACATTCCTCACAGCCGCGTGTGTGCGGCTTCACGTTTTTGATTTCGTTGACGTGAGAGCAAGACATGCTTCAGCTTCGCACGAATTTCCTCCCGCGCCACGCCCGCGGATTCGCCCGTGCGAGTCTGGAAGCCATGGACCAGAGCACGATAGAAACACTGGCTGCCCGCCTCGATCAGGCGGAAAGAAGCGGCCAGCAGATCCGCCAGCTTTCGCTCGAACATCCCGACCTCACGATGGAAGACGCCTATGCGATCCAGAAGGCCTGGGTCGACTTGAAGATCGGGCGCGGCCGGACCATCAAAGGCCACAAGATCGGC
>CAZXCO010000567.1:0-2813 GCA_964639095.1 uncultured Solibacteraceae bacterium | reverse complement strand
ATGACTGTGGATCACGACGGCAAGATCCGCATGGACTGCTCGAGTCCGTATGCGATGGCCGGGCTCGTGAGCCTGAAAGACAAATTCGATATCGCGTGGGGGAACGATCCGGACGCGGACCGCCACGGCATCGTCACACGTTCCGCCGGGCTGATGAATCCGAACCATTACCTCGCCGTCGCGATTCAATATCTGCTGGGCAACCGGCCGGGCTGGCCGCGGAAGGCTGTTGTGGGAAAAACTCTGGTGAGCAGCGGCATCATCGACCGCGTCGTATCCGGCCTCGACCGCTCTTTGTGGGAAGTCCCGGTCGGATTCAAATGGTTTGCGCCAGGACTGTTCGACGGCTCCTGCTGCTTCGGCGGCGAGGAAAGCGCCGGCGCCAGTTTCCTCCGCCGCGACGGCACGGTATGGACCACCGACAAGGATGGCCTGATCCTCGGGCTGCTGGCAGCGGAACTGACCGCGCGCACACACAAGGACCCCGGGGAACACTATCGCGAGATCACGGGCCGTTTCGGGGAATCGTTTTATACGCGGATCGATGCGCCGGCCACGCCGGAAGAAAAGAATGCGCTCAAGAAGCTCTCACCCGCGGACGTTTCGGCGGATTCACTGGCGGGCGATCCGATTACGGACCGGTTGACGGAAGCGCCCGGAAATCATGCCCCCATTGGCGGCCTCAAGGTGGCCTCGCGAAACGGCTGGTTTGCGGCCCGCCCCTCCGGCACAGAGAACATTTACAAACTATATGCAGAGAGCTTCCGCAGCGAGTCCCACCTCAACGAAATCGTGGCCGAGGCGCAGGCGATTGTAAAGAGCGCTCTTCAGCCGGCGGATGCGAAAACCCGGTGACGGCGGCGCTCTGTTAGCTTAATTGCTTGGACTACCGGTCGAATTTCGGCGCCGCTCTCGGCCTGATGGAACGCTCCGCGCGCCTCATGGGCCTTTTCGTTCCCGGCCATGAGATGCAGGAGGCGCAAAACAAGCTGGAGGCATTCCGCCTCTTCGCCTATGTCGACCGGGAGTTGAATTTTCCCGGCGACCGTCTGCCGCCGCTCGCCGCGCTGGTCCGGCGCGCTTTCGCGTTGCGTCACCACCAGAGAATCTTTGCCATTGAAGGCGTCGGGCACTATTACACAGGCGCCGCGCGCCCCGCATCCGGCTTGCTGCAGGACGCCGGTTTGCCCGACTGCGCGATGGTCTCGTTGCACGCCGGCATGGGAACCTCTTTCGCCGCCACGGTTCTCGCCGGACTCGGCGCCAATCCTTCGGCCGCGCGGCTCGAGGCCGCCCTCACGCGCTTCTTCGACTTCTGCCGCGCCAACGCGCGGAGCGGCTGGTATGAAAACGCGATCGAGCCGATGGGGCTCGCCGTGCGCACGCTCCATCCGGATCTGCTGACGCGAGCCGGCGCGGCGATCGGCGCGATCGATCCTGCGGCGCGGCGCCTCTACTGGCACGGGGTGGGCCGCTCGCTCTATTTCGTCCCGATGAATTTCATGACCTTTGGTGCATCTCACGAGCGGGCCCTGCGTACCGCCATCGATGAGGCGCCGACCATCGAGGACAGGCGCAACACGGTTGCCGGGCTGGCGTGGGCAGTGACCCTGGTGAATCTCTGCCATCCCGCTGTGCTGAAGAATTTCCTGCGCGCCTGCGCAGGAATCCGCATGCCCGACGCCGTGAAGAACGGAATCGTCTCGGCTTTGATCGTCTGGAAGCACATGGTCCCCGAGGACACGGAATTTCTTCCGGCTTGCCTGCAATCTTCCGGGACTTCGCGGGACGCCGAACTATGGGATGAATTTGTCGCCGGACCCGCGCGAGAGGCCTTCACCGCCGCTTGGCCGCTTCTTGCGGAGCAGGACCGCGTCGCCTCGGTTTTCCAGTATCAGGAGACGCTCCGGCCTTGAGGCCGCCGGCTGAACTACGCGCGTTTAAGCCGGCCTGTGCCTGATCCTCGGGAAGTCAAGCTGAAGTCAACTAACAGAAAAGGCATGCGGATCCGACAAATGACACCTGTTCGGTTAGCAAAACACTGCGACAGCAACGCGGAAACCACAAATCTCGCAAATAACCAAAGCGGACCGGCAAATAGATCAGCCACACACCAATCGCAAGAATAACCGCGTCTCCAAAGTATGCCCCAGCGCGTTCGGCCAGGTCTGGCGACCGAAGAATTCCGTGGTTGCCATTCGCGACTCGTTCGAAGCGTTCATTCCAGTCCTTCGCCGGAGCGTTCATTTCGCGTTCTCTGCGCGCGTCCATTTCAGGACCAATAGCAAATGGTGACCTAATTCGGGTCGATAGTCGCTTCGATAATTTCCAGCCGCCGCTTCGGAGTCTCCCCGTTTACTTCTTCCTTCTCGAAAGCGTCGAGAACATCCAGGCCCTCGACGATTCTGCCGAAGGCGGAATAATGTCCGTCGAGGCTGGGCGCCGCTGCCAGCATCAGGAAAAACGATGTGGTGGCTGAGTTCGGCTCGTCGCCGTGCGCCATGGAGACAATGCCGCGCACATGTTTCACATCGCTGCGGAATTCGTCTTTCACTGGATGGATCCAGCGGTCCGCCGGATGGCTCACCCGCGTCCCGGCCGTGCCGCCCTGAACGACGAAGCCCTTCGCGATCCGATGGAATGGCGTGCCGTTGTACCACCCCGTCGCGGTCAGCATCAGGAACTGCCGCACGTTTTCCGGCGCCCAGTCGGGCTCCATTTTGACTTTGATCGTGCCGAGCGTGGTCTTCATCGTGACGGTCTTCCGCATTTCGTCGGGCGTCGCTGTAAGAAACGGCTGCACCTTCTTCGGC
>CAZXCO010000566.1:0-5700 GCA_964639095.1 uncultured Solibacteraceae bacterium | reverse complement strand
GATGCCCTTCGTCTCGTCGATGACAATCGAGCGGTCCGGCTGCACATTCGCGAACTTCTGCTTCGCGCCGCTCGGCCATTCCACCTGAAGCGATGTGATCACCGGATCGCGCCCGATTCCGAACGTCAACGCAAGATCGCTTTGCGACGCGTAGCTCGATCCGCTGCGCACAGTGTTCCATTGTTTGCCGGAAGCGCTCTCGATCCGGACCGTGGCTCCGATGCCGTCGCGATTGGACCGGGTCCCCACTGTTCGGATCGTGAGCCAGTGGTTTTTGTTGCCACCGTCGTTCCGGAACAGATGGGCGGGCCCGTTGTTCGCAGTCAGAAGTACATCCAGATCGCCGTCGTGGTCGTAGTCGCCATAGATCGCGCCCCGCGCCACAAGCGGTTTGGCGAACTGCGCGCCGACTTTATTCGATGTGTTTTCGAATTTTCCGCCTCCCAGATTGCGGAACAGCAGAGGTGGCTCCTCATAGTGGATCTTCGGCTGCACGCGGGCGATCTGTTCTTCGATGTGCCCGTTGGCCGTGAGAATATCCGAATACCCGTCCAGATCGTAATCGAAGAAAAAGAGACCGAACGTCAGCGAGAGGAGACTCTCGCGCCCGACCGACGACCGCGGCGCTTCATCCACAAAGAGCCCGCTTCCTTCGTTGTGGTAGAGACCGAGCATCTGATTGGAGAAGTTACCGACCAGAAGATGCGCGCGGCCGCTGCGGTCGTAATC
The DNA here is from genome assembly GCA_964639095.1 of uncultured Solibacteraceae bacterium. GTDB lineage: Bacteria > Acidobacteriota > Terriglobia > Bryobacterales > Bryobacteraceae > BOG-234. The sequence continues at coordinate 4,971 of CAZXCO010000566.1, read as the reverse complement.
GGCCCAGTCAACGCCCATCGCGCCCCTGGCGACTCCATCTTCGCCGTAGGCTATGCCCGCGGTCATGCCGTTCTCGGAGAATGTCCCGTTGCGATTATTCCGGTACAGCTTGTTGGGCTGGGTGTCGTTGGACACGAAGAGGTCCGGCCAGCCGTCTCCATCCTCATCGATGACGGTGACGCCCAGAGACTTGCTGGTTGAGTCTCCCAGACCGGCTTTTGCGGTCACGTCCTGAAACTTGCCGTTTCCCAGATTGCGGTAGAGCCGGCTTGAAGTGCCCTTATAGGATTCCGGAGTGCAATAGGACTTGGTCGAGCCATCGAGCGAGCACCAGATATCGCCCTTCTCGGTCCACTGAACATAGTTGGCGACGAAAAGATCCAGCTTTCCGTCGCGATCGTAATCGAGCCAGGCGGCGCTGGTGCCGAAATTGGCGTTGTTGATCCCGGAAAGTTTCGTGACGTCGGTGAACTTCCCGTGGCCCTGATTGTGAAACAGGTGGTCACCCTCGAGCGCGGTGATGTAAACGTCGTCGCGGCCGTCGTTGTCGTAATCGCCCACGGCGACGCCAATGCCGTAGATCTCGATATCGAGGCCGCTCCCGCGGGTCATATCGGAAAACGTTCCGTTGTGGTTGTTGCGATATAAAGCGGCGGTTGTCCGGCGGCCGCGCGGCGTCCAGTCTTTGCTGTTGATCAGCAGAACATCGATCCATCCGTCGCCGTCGGCGTCGAGGAATGCGGCGCCGGAGCCGAGCGTCTCGGGCAGATACTTTTTGCCGGTCTTCCCGGCATTATGGACAAAACGGATGCCGGCCTGCGCTGTGACGTCGGTAAAAGCCACCGGATTGGCGGGCGGAGCCTGGGCGGCGAAAAGCGCCGCGGCAACGCTGATTCCGGTGAAGGCAACTCCTGTGAGTCCCTGGACAAGCTTCACTTAAAGTCCCCCTGCGTTCTGACTGGATTTGCGGACGTGCAAAGACGCGGTCTTCGCCGGCTCCGGCCCGCGCTTTGAGGCCGGCGACGCAGCCGGCTTCGCTTCAGGCCCGAGCGGTATGCTCTCGTGGTCGTGGATCGGCTGCCTCTCGTTGTTGTCTTCGGGACTGTAAAGGCGCAGTTTCGCGGTGATCGACTGCGACGATTCGCGCGCCTTGAAGCGCTGGAACAGTTTCTGTTCGAGCGCCGCCTTCTGCACATCGCCCAGGCCGCGATAAGCCAGCATCGCCGTGTAGTGCATCTGCAGATCCTCCGGATCGATGGCCTGCACTTTCGCCAGGGCGCCGATCGATTCCTTGTATTGTCTCTTCAGGAACTGCAGGCGCGCGACCTGATTCCACACCACGCGGTCCCGCGGGTACTTTGCCGTCACCACGGCCAGCGATTTGAGCGCGGCGTCGTAGTCGCCATCGGCTTTCTCGATCAGCGCTTTGAAATACCAGATGCGCCCCAGGCTGGAGTCGATCTGGAGAGCCTTCTGGATAAACGGCTTCGCGCGTTCGGTCTCGCCCTCCTGAATCAGAGCGCGAGCCACGTTCAGCCAGCCGTCGGCATAGCCGGGTTCGGCTTCCGTGACCTTCGTGAAGGCATATTCGGCGCCCTTCAGATCGCCCTGCAGCAGCAGGCCGATGCCATAGTCGTTCCAGCGCTCGCGTTCGTTTTTCGTCGCCACGGGAAGCCATTTGGTCTCGGCCGGATTGCTGGTCAGGTCGATGGTGGTCCGGGCACTCGCGAGCACGGTGATCGGCGTGACCGGGATTTCACCCTTGATTTCGCCCGAGACGTTCGCCGGAATGTTGGCCTTGTCGAAGCTGTATTCGAGGCTGTTGTAGTCGATGGTATTCAGGTTCGGATTCTGGCCCGGCTTCGGCTTCCCGGCATAGGCCCACTGCGTGTAGTACCAACTGAACTTGCGATGGTTCAGCTTCGCCGTGATGGTGATCGGCCCTTTGGCGTCTTTCGGGATGTGCATCAGGTAATGAACGGTGTCGGCGGCGCCGGGCGGAATGGAGTGGACGTAGAGCACGCTCCGGGCCTGGTAAGCATTGCGCTTGTTGATGGGGTTGCCCTGGCCGTCCAGTTGATAAGCCTTGTACATATGGGCGCCGGGATCGACCGGGCCCTTGCCGTCATCGGCAACCTTGCCGTTCCAGTAAATGATCCGGCCGGTGGCGTCTTTCGCCTGCAGCTCCAGCCAGATATCGAAGGCGTCCACGGTTCCGCCGGGGAAGGCGTGCCCGATGGTGCGCGTGCGAACGACGACGTCGACGCGAGCGGTCGAGCCGGGCACGAGCTTCGGTTTTGCTGCGTCAAGCGGGGCGGCAATTTCGCCCACGTCACGAATAAACGTGTCGCCTGACTGCTCCACCTCATCGCCCGCGCCGATGCCGGAACTCAATGCCGGCCCGGTGGCGGCGCGGCGAATCATCCGGGTCTCCTTCCCGTCGTCCTTTACCGGAGAGGCGGCGAAGATATCCACAGTGATAAAGCCGGACGTCAGAAACTTCTGGTCGGCCGCAACCTGAGCCGCATCCAGATTCGCGTGGGCGACCGAGGTGTTGGCGGCAGCGAAGCGGTGGGAATGCCCCTGGCCGTTTTGGGAGCCGAGTTCATTCGAGGCTTCGAGCGGCATGTGGCATCCGACGCAGGTCTTGCCCTGCTTCGGGTAGTAAAACGAGCGCGCACCATCCCCGAAGCCGCTGGCCTGCCAGTTGTCGTAATCGTCGAAGCCGCGGAACCATTTGTAATTGTTGACAGGAACTCCGAGATGCACCTTGTGGCAGGCGGAGCAGAACTGGGACGACTGCGCCGTCATAAACGGCTTCATGAAGGTCTCGCGGTGCGGTTCCGGATCGAGGTACGTCATGAAATCGACGGAGGCCTTGACCAACGGGTTCCTGCTGGTCATCAACTGGTGCAGGGCGGGATAGGCGATGGTGAAGCCGCCGTTGCCCATTGTGCTGTTGACGGTCGTGATGGCGTGGCAGGAGGTGCAGGCCAGCCCGGCATGCGCTTCCGGCGTATCGACCTGGTCCTTCATGGGTTTGTCGAAGCGCCCGTTAAAGAAGACCGCGTGATCGTGGCAGCCGGCGCACCACTTGCTTCCCCGCGTGCTCCCCTGCGTTTCCTGCATGTTCTCGATCGCTTTCCGGTAGAACTGGTTGTTGAACGATGCGTAATGGTGCGAGGAACTCTTCCACTCGTCGTAGATCTGCTTGTGGCATTCCCCGCAGGTTTCCGAATCCATGAAGAAGTTGGAGGGGATGATGCCGCCGACATTCGTTTTGGCGGAGGAGGGGAAGAATGGGGACTGTGGGCCGCCGCCCTCTCCATTCATCGAGACCGGCGTCACGGTGGGGTTTGCAATGCGATCGTGCGGATTCGGAAACACCTTCCGGTAGCCGGCCGCAAGCGGCGGCAGCGCGATCAGAAGGATGACCGAAGCCGCAAATCCCTTTCTGAACCGGAGCCACTCCTCGCCATTGCCGGACTGGCGCGCGTGCGCCGCGGTTTTCCAGACCCAGGGAATCAGCGCCAGCACGCCTCCCGCGGCGGCGGCGATGTGCGACCACAACAGCCACGCATTCGCATGGACATTCCCCTTCCAGGTCAGCACGAGTCCGAATACGAGCGCCAGCAGAAAGAAGCCCATCGCCACCGGTGCGCCGGCGATCAGTTCCTTTCTTTTGCGAAAGGTGAAGAGTATGGCAAGGGCGAGCGCTGTCCCCAGGACCAGATGGAGCAGAACATTGCCCATATAAATGACGGTCGCCGATGAAAAGGCCGTTATATAGGCGGTGTTCACCAGCAACGCCAGAAAGAAAATCGCGATCCACTTTTGCAGGCTGTACTTTTTCACGGCGATGTACTCCGTCGGTTTGCCGGATTTCACTCCGGAACTCCCGCCGGACGCAAAAATTATGTGTCGATTGCTGCGGCAACGTTGCGCCGGCGCGGCCAGATACCAGGGACCTACCAGTCTAGGTGGTGATTCAGGAACTCGACAATAATGCAAAAGCACTACTGCCGGCCGCCGGCGTTCACGCGTTTTTCGCGCTTTCCGTTTCTTCGCTTTATCAACGCCTTGGCGGCGGCAAACCGGGCCGAGCCAGCCGGGGAATGGGGCGCGCGGTGCTATTTTCACCTGTGCAGGAACGGAGGGAAATCTTGCCGAAAACCCCGGTAAAGAGACCAGCGAAAAACAAAAAAAACGGAAATGGTGACGAACTTGCCCTGGAACGGCTGGTGGAGGAATTGATCGCCCGGTATATGGAAGCGCTGGAGAAAAACGAGATCAAAGCCAGCGTCGCAGATCTGGTCCGCCTTCGGGCGCTGCAGAAGGAGTTGTATCCGCGCCTGTCTCTCAAACGGCCGGTGACCTGGATCGACGGATGGGATTAGAGCCGGATGGGATTGAAGCCGGGACGCCTTACAGATCCGTCAGGTGATCGAGTCTCCCGGTGCTGTCGCCGATCTTTTCCGGATGCACGCCGAAGCTATCGAGTATCGTGAGATGCAGGTTCGTCATGGGCGTGCGTTTGGCGTAGCGGATATGCCGGCCGCCTTTGAAGCCGGCCGCGCCGCCCGCCAGTACCACGGGCAGATTGTAGTGAAGATGGCGATTGCCGTCGCTCAGGCTCGCGCCATAGACCAGCGTGGAATGATCGAGCAGCGTGCCGTCGCCATCCGCAACCGCCTGCAGTCTGCGGATGAAGCCGGCGAAGAGGTCCACATGATGATGGTCGATCTTCTGCAGCAGCGCCATTTTGAGGGGATCGTTCTTATGGTGCGACAAGCCGTGATGCGCCTGCGGCACCCCGATCGATCCGTAGGTGCGGTTGCTGGCCTCCCGGCTGTACATCAGCGTCACGACGCGCGTCAGATCCGCCTGGAACGCGACGGTCATGAGGTCGAACATCAGACCGATGTGCTCTTCAAATGTGGGTGGAATCCCGTCAGGACGCGCGAAAGCGGG
>CAZXCO010000565.1:0-1670 GCA_964639095.1 uncultured Solibacteraceae bacterium | reverse complement strand
GGCCTCACCATGCTTCTCGGAACCGTGACGGTGATGGATCTGCGCATGCTCGGCGTCGGGATGCGGCGGCAGTCGGTCTCAGAGGTCGCCGGCCAGCTCACTCCCTGGTTCATCGGCGGCGTGCTCGTGACGATCCTCAGCGGGATCCTTCTCTTTCTGTCGGAGGCCATGAAGTGTTATGGCAACGCGGCCTTCCCGTACAAGATGTATTTCCTGCTGGGCGCGATTGTTCTGTACTTCGTGGCCCAGCGGCGCGTGGCGCTGCCCAACTCAAAAATGAGTCCCGCGCAGCTCAGGATCATCGCCGTTCTGTCGCTGATTCTCTGGTACGGCGTCGCTGTTGCGGGCCGGGCCATCGCGTTTGTTTAGGCGCGCCTTCATCTGAGCGCGCGTCAGCCAGCCATACACAGCCGGGGGTTCCGTCCGCCGGCTGTTTTGTATCCTCATATCCAGTGAGCACAACCGAACCCTACATCGAGCAGGATCACAACCCCAACCCTCTTCAGTTCGCGATGCCGGAAGGCGCCATCGACGCGCATATGCATGTCATCGGGCCCTTCGATCGTTTCCCTCTCTCGCCGAAGTCCCAGTACAAGCCCTTCCCGGCGACCTGGCAGGAGCAGAAGGAAATCCTCATCGACAGGATGGGCTTCTGGGGCTACGTGGTCGTTCAGGCCACCTGTCACGGCACGGACAATCGCGTGGTGGTCGACGCTCTCGAGCACATGGAAGGACGCGCGGCCGGAGTCGCGAGCGTCACCGAAGATGTCACAGCCGAAGAATTGAAGCGGCTGCACGAGGCCGGCGTGCGCGGCGTCCGCTTTGCCTTTTTGCCGCATATCGCGAGTGAAACCACGCCGGCGGACGTCATCCAGCGCATTGCCGCGAAGATCGCGCTGTTCGGCTGGCACACCGACCTCTACTTTCTCCCGCAGACGTTTGAAGTCATGGAGCCGCTGATCCGGTCGTTGCCGACGCCGGTCCTGATTGACCATATGGGGCGCCCGGACGTGAACGTGCCGGTTGAGAAGAACGAATATTTCCAGCGCCTGCTCGATCTCAGCTCGAGCCGCGGCGACATCTACTGGAAAGCCACGTCTCCCGACCGCTATACCCGCTCCGCGCGGCCCGAGGACTGGGCCATCTGCCTGCCCTTCGCCCACGCGCTGATCGAGCACTTTCCCGGCCAGGTGGTGAGCGGCACAGACCGCCCCCGTCCCAATATGAACACCGTCATTGTCACCGGGCGCGGTAACCCGCCGAACAAGATGCCGAATGACGGCGATATCGCGAACCACTGGATCTGGCCCGTGGCCCACAAGGATCCGGCGATTCTCAAACGAATCCTCGTCGAGAATCCCCGGAAACTCTACGATTTCCGCTGAGCCCTTTAAACCTTCGCCAGCGCCGCCTTCACCCGTGACGGGGTGAACGGCGCCTGGCGAAGGCGCACTCCGGTCGCATCGAAAATCGCGTTGTTGATCGCCGCCGCCGTAGGCCGGCTGGAAGGCTCGCCCGCACCCGTCGGCGGCGCCTCCGGATGGTTCAGCAGAATGACCTCGACCGTCGGCACCTCCGACCAACGGGCCACCGGATAGGACTTCCAGTCTGTGCTCGTCACGTGACTGCGATCGAAGGTTACCTCTTCCTTCATGGCGCGGCTCATCGAC
>CAZXCO010000564.1:0-12978 GCA_964639095.1 uncultured Solibacteraceae bacterium | reverse complement strand
CTTCTGCGTGCTGGCCGGAACCGGCATTGCGGGCGTGTTCGGGCAGCTTCCGGGCGTCGAGCCGCGCCCTTACATCCTGCGATTTACCGAAGACAAGCCGAACCCCCTTTACCGCCGCATCTGCTATACGTTTGCGTGGGCTGACGTCATAACCTTCGCGCTGCTCAACCTTGCGGGTCTCGCAATCGCGGCCGTCACGGGCATCTGGTATCTCAAGCAGATTTATGCGTGGGCATATTTCCCGCTCTATCTCGTGATTCTCGGACTCGGGGCCGCGGGGATTCTGCCGCGCGTCCGGCCCTCGACGAAGGGCGAAGGCACGGAGCGGCGCTATTTTTATGGCTCGGTCTGGGCGGTGACTCTCGCGCAAACGCTGCTGCTGATCCTCTGGAAGCTCCTGCCGAAAACCCATACGGCGGACCTCGTCAAACTGGCGGCGTATGTGGCCGCGCTCGCATTGGTCAGCTTTTTCGCCCGCGAAGGACTCCTGCCGCGCACGCGCCCGATTCTCCCCGGCGAGCTGCTGGTAGCCGATTAGCCGGCCAGGCGCGGAATTTGATCCTGCGCGGCGCGATCGGATAATCTGGGCTACGGCCTCTGGCGGCTTTTCGATCAGAACCTGCTTTTAAAGGACCAATTCAACGAATGAGAATCTGTTACTCGCCGATCGTGGTCTTATCGCTCTCGCTTTCCACCCTCTGGGCACAGGCCGGCGGCCCGAAAGACGCAGCCGACTGGCCGATGTACAATCGCGACCCTGCCGGAACGCGTTATTCCCCGTTGACGCAGATCAACACGAAGAACGTTGCGAAGCTGACGAGAGTCTGGTCGTATGCGCTGAAGTCCGAAGCGACCGGCCGCGGCGCGCCGCGTGCCAGCGGTTCGGAAATGACGCCCATTGTCGTCAACGGCGTGATGTATCTGCCCGCGGCGGGACGCGTTGTCGCCCTCGATCCGGAAACGGGAAAGGAACTCTGGCGCTACCAACTGCCGGCCGGCTCGCCCAACAATCGCGGCGTAACTTACTGGCCGGGCGACAAAGAAAATCCGCCGCGCATCATCTTCACCACCGGCCATATGATGGTCGCACTCAACGCGCGAACCGGAAAGATGGACCCCGGCTTCGGCAACGAGGGCCAGGTGGATCTCGTGGTTCCCTATAATTCGCCGCCCACGGTTTACAAGAACCTGTTGTTCGTCGGCGCCAATGTGCCGGAGATCAACGCTCCCGGACTTCCCGGCGACACGCGCGCGTATGACGCCAGAACCGGCAAGAAACTCTGGGAGTTCCACTCGGTGCCGCGCGAAGGCGAGAAGGGCGTCGAAACCTGGGAGCCCGGCAGTTCGAGAGACCGGACCGGCGTGAACAACTGGGGCTTCCAGATGACGATCGACACCGAGCGGGACACTCTCTATACGACCTTCGGCAGCCCCGCGAGCGACTTCTACGGCGGCGACCGGAAGGGGAACGATCTCTACGGCAACTCCGTCGTTGCGCTCGACGCCAATACGGGAAAGATGAAGTGGTACTACCAGATCGTCCATCATGACGTCTGGGATTTCGATCTTCCTCCCGCGCCCGGTTTGATCGATGTAACGATCAACGGCAAGAAGGTTCCGATTCTCGCGCAAACCGGCAAGGTCGGCTACATGTATATCCTCAACCGGGTCACCGGCAAGCCGGTATTCGGCATCAAGGAGACGCCGGTTCCAAAGAGCCAGGTTCCGGGCGAAGAGCTTTCGCCCACGCAACCGATTCCCGTCAAGCCCCCGCCGTTCGGCCGCATGAGCTTCAGCATGGACGATCTCGTGACAGCGGCCGATACGACTGAGGAGCACGCGGCCGCCTGCCGCGACCTGGTCGAAAAGAGCGGCGGCGCTCACAATGAAGGACCGTTCACCCCCTATGCCTGGCGCGCGCCCGGCGCGCCGCCGGTTTCGAACGTGATCTTCCCCGGACCGATCGGCGGAGCCAACTGGGGCGGGACCGCCTCCGATCCGAAACTGGGCTACGTCTATGTGTTCACGAACGAGTACGGGAGCATCGGCTGGATTCAAAAGGAACCGGAGACATCGAAGGTTCCTTACCAGCAGGCCAGTATTCTCGGCAATCCGTTCAACTCCAAATTCTGGGCGCTCAAGAAGGACTCGGACGGGCTCACTCTGGGCGCGCAAAGCTGGCCCTGCCAGAAACCGCCATGGGGCCGCCTCACAGCCGTGAACGCGGCAACGGGAGAATTCGCCTGGCAGGTGCGCCTGGGCGTGACCGATGAACTTCCCGAAGGCAAGCGGAATACCGGACGGATCGGCTTCGGCGGCCCGATCGTGACCGCCGGCGGCGTGCTCTTCATCGGCGCCACGAACGACAAACGCTTTCGCGCCTTCGACTCGCGGACCGGCAAGCTGCTCTGGGAGACGAAGCTCGATTACAACGCCATCGCTGTTCCCATGACTTACCGGGGGAAGAATGGCAAGCAGTATGTCGCGATCACTGCGGCCAACGGAGGTGCGGGCGTGACCGATCCCGACCGGCGCGGCGGTGAATCTCTTGTGGTGTTCGCTCTTCCTTAGAAACTAATCCGGGGGCAGGACCCACGCTCTGCCCCCGGGAAATCAAACTGTTCTCATTTATTGAGAAATCGTTAAGTTCCCTTTTCCGACATACTCACCGGCGTTGGTTTGGATGCTCACGAACGCGCTTCTCGTGGCTTCAAATTTGACGATCCTTTGACGCACACCCATACTAAAATCTCATCGCAAGGGCGTTCGTACTCTTGTCATCGCTGGGGTTTATGCGAACGGGGAGAGGGGCCATGCAACTCCATTCAGGACAACTTAGTCGCTTTGTAACCGCAGTTGTAATTGCGGTCTTGACGATTTCCATACCCACGCTTTCAAGAGCCCAGTCCGCGGGGACTTCCGGACTTACCGGCACGGTTACCGATCCTTCCGGCGCAGCAGTACCAAACGTTGTCGTCACTATTACGAATAACGATACCGGTCTGACGCGAACAACGACCACCGGCGCCGACGGAACTTACAAGTTCACGCTGCTTCCGCCCGGGAGCTGGAAGGCGACGTTCCGGGCCACCGGGTTCAAGACCGCCGAAGTCGCGACGGTAACGCTGAACGTCACGGAGACTCCGGTGCTCGATCGCAGCCTCGAGATCGGCCAGCAATCCGAGCAGGTGACGGTTGAGGCCACGGGCGAGGTGCTGCAGACCCAGAGTTCCACGCTCGGAACGACCGTCGGGACGCGTACGGTCACCGCCCTGCCTCTCAGCAGCCGCAATTATACGCAGATACTCGGCCTCTCCGCCGGGGTCAACGCCAATGTCAACAACGCGACCGCGTTCGGCAAAGGTACAAATGACTTCAGCGTAAACGGCGGCGATCCGGGGCAGAACAATTACCAGATGGACGGCGTGGCGATCAATAACATCGCGAACGGCGGAAGTTCGAACGATTCCGGAATTTACGCCGGAATCGGGATTCCCAATCCCGACGCCATTCAGGAGTTCAAGATTCAAACCTCAACTTACGACGCCAGTTACGGACGAAACCCGGGCGCCAATGTCAATGTGCTTACGAAGTCGGGCACGAATCACTTTCATGGCGCTTTATGGGAGTTCTTCCGCAATGAAGACCTGAACGCCAACGACTTTTTCCAGAACCGCGACGGCGGGGGAAAGCAGCAGATTCTCCGGCAGAATCAGCCCGGCGCTTCGATCGGCGGTCCGCTCCGCAGGGACAAACTGTTCTTCTACGGCAATTTTCAGTACACGAACCAGCTCAATGGCGTCGCCGCCCAGGGGTCGAGCACGCAGTTCCTGCCGCCGCTGCCGCCCGGAGACCGGAGTTCTCCGCAATGGCAATCCGCGCTCGGCAGTGCTCTCTGCCCGGCGAATCATCCCGGCAACCCGGCGTTCAACACGTTTCTCGGAGCCGGAATTCAGGTCGCGTGCGACGGTTCCAATATCAATCCCGTGGCGCTCAAAGAGCTTCAATTGAAGAACAAAGACGGAAGTTACTATATTCCCGGCTCGGGAACCGGAACCTTCAGTCCCCACCTGTTCAGTATTCCGGCGGAATACCGCGAATATCAGACCGTCGTGAACGGGGACTATCTCATTGACAGCAGAAATACGCTGGGGATGCGATACTTCTACACCTACAATCCTCAGGTTCTGAATCTCGCGGGAGGTTTACCAGGCACGCCGGAGAATCAGATCTTCTCCAACACCAACGCCGTCCTGAAGCTGACGACGCTGGTGGGCTCGACTCTCGTGAACGAGGCCCGTGGCTCGTTTCAGAGGAACATTTCCCAGGCCAGCGATACGACACCCGGATCACCGCAGGAGATTGGCCAGACGCCGATTCTCCCCGGCATCACAGAATTGCCGGTCCAGATCATCTTCGGCGGCCCCAGCCTCGGAGGATCGCTCGCTCCGTCGTTCAGCCCCACAAATCAGATCCAGGTTGCCGACCAGATTTCCTGGTCGCACGGGAAACACACCATTCGCGCCGGCTACGAATACGAGGAAACGCAATGGAATATCGTGTTCGCCGGGCTCGAGCGGGGCCTCCTCTTCTTCGGATCGTTCGCCGACTGGCTCATCGGGCGTCCCGGCTGCGCTGCTTCCGGCGACCCGGCGTGCAGCGTCCTCAATCCGGGAAACACGAACGGAGCCGGCGGAAACATTCTGCAGTGCCTGTTCTGCGTCCGCAGCGGTCCGCCGCCCGACGGCATTATTCACGCCTACCGGCTGCCAAACCAGAATGCTTTCGTGCAGGACGACTGGAAAGTCGCGTCGCGCCTGACATTCAATCTCGGCGTCCGCTGGGAGTACGATGGCACCTTCAGCGACAAGTACGGCAACCTGACAAACTTCTGGCTCAGCCAGCTCCGGACGGTACCGCTGCCCCCGACGGGTCCCACCGCATCCGGTCCGGGGCTTGCCGGTTATGTCGTCCCGAATAACTTTACGTCTCACTACCCGAACCCGCCTGAGGGCGTCCTGGTTTCCGATCGCAGTCTGCCGGTGAAGGACGGGCCGCCTCTCACCAACTTCGCTCCGCGATTCGGGTTCGCCTGGCAGCCGCGCGACAACGGACGTCTGGTGTTGCGCGGAGGATTCGGGATCTTCTATGACCGCGTCGCCGGCGATCGCGTCATTCACGGCATGGAACAGGGTTACCCCTATGCCGTTACTTTGGATTATTCCGGCGCGGGCGCGGCCTTCTTCAGCCAGCAGAATCCCTACCCTTCGACTCCGGTTGGCGTCTTCGCCTCCCGCTGGGCGAACCTGCAGACCGGCCAGACGTCGAATCTCAACACACCGTCCCTGACGGAAAGCCTGCACACACCGCTCGTCCGGCAATACAACTTCACACTTCAGTACGAGTTCCTGCCGCGATGGGTGCTGGAAGTCGGGTATGTCGGATCGGCCGGAATCAATCTGGTGGATACTTATCAGGGGCAGAACACGCCACTGCTGGCGAGTCCATCGAATCCGGTCAATGGCCTCACCGTCAATACCACAGACAACGCCAGCCTCCGGGTGCCGATTCTCGGCTATCAACCGGCCGGATTTCAGGTCACCGGTTTCAACGGCAACTCATACTTCAACAGTCTGCAGGTCACCGTGCGCAAGCAGTTGTCGTATGGCCTGACTCTTCAGGCCTCCTATACCTGGAGCAAGGACCTCACCAACCTTTCCCAGGCCAATCCCAATAACATCTCGGCAGACAGCAACGTCCCGGAAGCATTGAAGCAACAGATCGGCCCAGCCTGGTTCAGCCGGCCGCAGCGCTTCATCCTGAATTACAGCTATGATCTCCCGTTCGGCAGCGGACCCGGGCTTGCCGGCAAGCTGCTGGGCGGCTGGAATGTCTCGGGAGTCACCACCGTTCAGGACGGCACGCCGCTGACAATCGTGGATAACAGTGGCGGCACAGTCTACGGTCTGGGCAGCTTCGTTCTGGCGCGCGCGCAAATGTGCCCGGGAGCGACCTACGGCAGCGTGGCGACATCCGGCGGCATCGAATCGCGGCTGGGCGGCGTAAGCGGCGGACCCGGCTACATCAACGCCGCCGCCTTCTGCGCGCCTCCCGTGGCCCCGAACTCAGCCCCCAACGCGCAGGGCGCGTTTCCCACATTGTTCGGAAACTCGGGACCGGGAATTATTCTCGGGCCCGGTCAGTTCAACTGGGACATTTCGCTCATCAAGAATACGCGAATCCGGGAGCAGCAATCGATCCAGTTGCGGGCGGAGTTCTTCAATACTTTCAACCATCCGCAGTTCGCCGCCCCAGGCGGGGTGGGCGCGATCAACGCATCCGCGCTGCAGGTTTCATCGCCTTCAAATTTCGGACAAATCACCTCGACGTCGGTGAACCCGCGTGTGATCCAGTTTGCACTGAAGTATACGTTCTGAGCGTTGCTGGCAGCGGCCCGCAGCCGGTCAGCGGCTCGTCGCGTCGCCGCCGCGCCCGAATCCGCCACCGCGTCCCCCGCGTCCGCCGGCCGGATTGCCCGTGCCGGCTTTGGCGCCTTTCTCTGTGAGAAAGCGGATCACACTCGGGTAGCGCAGCGCTTTGGCCCCATCGAGAGCGGTGCGGCCGTCGGTGTTCGCGGTGTTCAGATCGGACCCCAGTTCGACAGCCAGCTTCACTGTTTCAAGAGTAAGAGCCTCACGCTCGCGCGTATCGGGCTCCACCCAGGGCTTCACCCGCACGATCCCGCACGCCGCCATGAGCGCTGTGGCCGTTTCCTTGCGCTGCACCTGACCGAATCCCTGCTCCGCCACATAGTCGGAGTGGAGTACAAATTTCGGATCGGCCCCGTGCTTCACCAGCATCTGCATGACGTCGGGCTCGAGGAAGCGGGCCGCCAGCCAGTACGGGCTGGCGCCGACGATCAGGGGTTCGAAATTCCAGTCTTCCGAAGAGCGCCGTGTGGGCGTCCACGTCTTCAGCGGAGCATTCGCGTCCGCCCCGTGATCGAGCAGCGCTTCGACCATCTTTGCGTCCCGCCGCATGATGGCTTCGTGAAGCGCCGTAAAGCCGGGCGTGGCCAGATTCGGATCCGCTCCCTTGTCCAGAAGGAACTCGACAAGGTCGCGGAAGCCCGAGTGGGCCGCCAGCGTAGTCGCTGTAACGCCCCATGCATCGGCGTCATTGACGTTAGCGCCGGCCGCGACCAGAAGTTTCGCCGATTCCAGATCGCCGACCCGCGCCGCGAACATCAGAGCCGTCTCTCCGCCGTGCGGGATGGATTTGTTGTACCCGAGATACCCGTGCGGCGGAACCGCCATGACTTCACTCCAGACGTCTGACTTGAGCTGGATATTGGCATGGTGCGCCAGCAGCACCTTGACCACATCTGGATGCTTCTGCGCCACTGCCCACATCAGAGCCGTCTGCCCGCGCGTGCCATGCGCATCCGGATTCGCGCCCTTTTTGAGCAGCAGTTCAACGACCTCGGGGTAACCCGAGCGCGCCGCGACCATCAGCGGCGTCTCACCTGAAAGAAGCGCCGCGTTCGGATTGGCGCCGGCGTCCAGCAGCCGTCCGACCATGGCCGCGCTTCCGTTTTCACTCGCGGGCCAGAGCGGCGTCACGCCGAGATCGTTGGCGAGATTGGTTTTGGCGCCCGCGCGAATCAATATGTCCGCAACTTCCAGGTTGTCGCGGTAACTGGCCCAGTCGAGAGCGGTCGAACCATCCGCGTCTTGCGCGTTAACGTCCGCCTTCTTCTGGATCAATGTGCGCAGCGTGACCCGGTCGCCGTTCCGGGCCGCATCCACCACGGCAGGCCGTCCGCTCTCGGCGGCAAGCAGGCTGCCCGCAAGAAACAACGCCACGAAGATCCGCATCGCTCCGCTCCGCTCCGAAGGTTTCAGGAATCCAGGCCTCAGATATCCGGTCATGCCGCCCGTCGCTCAGACTTCGGGAAGTGTGTCGATGTCGAGTTTGCCGGTGCTGCCGCCGACCTTCTCGACCGGATAATCCATCTTGTCCATGATGGTCATCAGCAGATTGGCGCTCGAGGGGCTGTTGGCGAATTTCAGATGCCGTCCACCTTTGAGCCGGCCGGCGCCGCCGCCCACGAGCATCTGGGGCAGATTGACAGGCGAATGCGAGTTGCTGTTGGAAATGCCCGCGCCGTAGAGGATCGTGATGTGGTCGAGGAGCGTCCCGTCGCCGTCGGGCGTGGCCTGCAGCTTCGCGAGGTACTTGCCGAAAAGCTGGGCGTGATAGCGATTGATCTTCGACATCCGTTCGACCAGCTCGGGAATGTTGTTGTGGTGCGAGAGCGGGTGGTGCGCTTCGGGAACCCCGATCTGCGGATAAGGCCGCGGGCTCTGCTCCTTGCTGATCATGAACGAAATCACGCGCGTCAGGTCCGACTGATAGGCGAGGACCATCAGGTCCATCATCAACGCCAGATGATCTTCAAATACCGGCGGCGCGCCGAGCGGTTCGGCCAGCGAGGGCAGCGAGACGTCGCTGTTCTTCTCGGCCAGTTGGATCCGGCGTTCGACATCGCGAACGGCATCCGTGTATTCGTCCACTTTGCTCTGATCCTGCGGACCGAGTTCCTGCTTGAGGTCCGAGAGCTTCTCGCTGACCGAATCCAGAATGCTCCTGTGCTGGGCCATGCGCTTTTCGCGCGCCGCGCGGTCGGTGCTGCCGCTGTCGCCGAAAAGTGTCTCGAACACGGTCCGGGGATTCCATTCCATCGGCAGCGGCTGCGTCGGGCTGCGCCACGAGAGTGTGTCGAGATACGCGCAGCTCAGGTTTCCGGTGCAGGCGCCGGCGTTGGCCGGCAGGTCCATCGACATTTCGAGCGACGCCAGTTGCGTCTCCTGGGCAAAATGTTTCCCCAGCATCTGGTCGATCGAAACATCGGCGATGATCTCGATCTCGTTGTGCCCGCCGCGCGGGGTGCCAGTCAGAAACGATCCCGAGGCGCCCGCATGAATATAATTCCAGCTCGCCTTGATTCCGGAAAAGACAATCATCTTGTCCTTGAACGGCGCGAGCGGCTCGAGGATGGGCGACAGCTCGAACGAGGCCCCTTCCCCTTTCGGCGTCCAGTATTCCATGGCCATTCCATTGGGCACATAAAACGCCTGGAAGCGATTGTGCGGCTTCACGGCGGCCCGCATGGGCGGAAGCATGGCGTCGAGGAACGGCAGCCCGAGGGTGACGCCGAGTCCTTTCAGCATTGTCCGCCGCGGCAACTTCTTCGAGAGGAAAGCCATCATCTTCTCCTTACTTCAGTGACGCCCGCTGGACCGGGGGCTGCGGTTTCGCGACCGGCTGCGGATCGCGCATCAGAAACGCCGGGCTCTCGACGATCCCGACAATGAGCGACGACCAGCGATACTGTCTGGCGGCCGCTTCACGCACGATTCTGCGCACGGTCGGTTCGTCGTAGTATTCGAGCTTGCGGCCGAGCGCGTAGGTCATCAGCTTTTCGGTGACAGTGCGGGGAAACTGTTCCGGCTGCTCCAGAAGAACCGCCCGCAACCCCGGCAGCCCGTCGATCTTCTCGCCGTTCGCCGTCGTACCGCTGGCGTCCACCTGCTTGCCCGATTCATCGATTGTCCGCCACCCGCCGATCACGTCGAAATTCTCCAGCGAAAACCCGAGCGGATCGATCACGGAGTGGCAACTGTTGCACGTCGGATTGGTGCGGTGCTGGGCCAGACGTTCGCGCATCGTCGGCGGGATCGTGCCTGGCTTGGTTTCGAGCGTCTCATTCACGCTCGGCGGCGGCGGTGGAATCGGAGTGCCGAAAATGTTGTTCAAAAGCCACTTCCCGCGCAAAACCGGAGATGTCCGGTCCGGATACGATGTCGTAACCAGAAGCGCCCCCTGCGCCAGCAGGCCGCCCCGCTCCTTGTAATTGGGCACGGTGATGCGCCGGAACCGCGTGCCGTATATGTTCGGGAAGCCGTAGTGCCGGGCGAGGCGTTCGTTCACAAACGTGTAATTGGCGGTGAGCAACTCATCCACGCTGCGGTCGTCGCGGATATTGCTGGCCACGAACAGCTCGGTCTCCTTCTTGAAGGCCTGCAGCAGGCTCTCGTCGTAAAGCGGATACTTGACGGGATCGACGACCACGTCCTCGATCTGGCGAAGGTTCAGCCATTGCGCCGCGAAGTTATTCACCAGCGCGTCCGTGGCCCTCGGGTCGGCAAGCATTCGCCGGACCTCTCTCTCGAGGACCGCCGGTTTGGTCAGCTCTCCCCGCTCCGCCGCCGTCAGCAGTTCGTCGTCCGGAATGCTGCTCCAGAGGAAGAACGAAAGACGCGATGCGACTTCCAGATCGCTGAGCTTATAAGGATGTGCGGCCTGGCCCGCGCTTTTCGACGGATCGCGGTGGACACGCAGAAGAAAATCAGGATCGACCAGCATCCGTTCGAGGGCGAACTGGATTCCGGTATCGAAGCTGCCTCCGTCTTTCCGGCCCTGATCGTAGAATTGCAGCAGCGTATCGGTATCGGCCTTTGTTGCGGGGCGGCGATACGCCAGCCGCGCCATTCGCGAGAGAATGGTCGCGGCGCACGATCGAGCCTCGGCTGTGGCGCCGGGCCCTCTGGTCCGGGGCGGTTCGCAGACGAAAATCGCCTTCCGGCTGGCCGTCGCATCTCCGGCATGCTTCAAAGTGAGCGGCTGATCGTAGGGTCCGCCGATCTGGACCGAGCCCACATTCGCGTAGCCCATGTAGACCTGATCGTTCGAAATCACGCGCCCGAGCTGCACGGGTTGCGGCAGCCCTTCGGGCTCGAACATTTCGCGCACGAAGGAGACGCCGACCACGCGCGAACCGGCCTTGACCGGAATACGGACTTCCAGACCGGCGTCGCCGCCGACCTGCATGTATTTCTCCCACTCCGGATCGCCCGCAAATCCGGGCTCCCCGTCTCCGGCATAACTGGCCGCCGCCGCACGGCCTCTCGCTCCGCCCCCGACAGTGAATCGCTTCAGAAGCTTGCCATCGAGCCGGACATCCAGCTTCTGGGGCCAGCCCATCCCCTTGAGATAGTCCTGATATTGACGCTGGAGCTTGACCTTGATCAGGTACGTACCGTCCACCGGGAAGTTATAGTGGATCGCCATGCCGCCACGCGACCCGAACGGGAGGTCTTCACTCTGGCGATCGTCCTGAACCACGTGCAGCGGAATTTCGAACCGCTTGAGGTCCGCCTGTGTCGGAGGCAAGCCGACCGCCAGCCGCGTCACCTGGCGCGCGACCGACATGTACTGATCGAGAAGCGCGGTCGAGATCGAAAGCGAGTCCGCGAAATTATCGAAGCTGCCGTCCGCCGTGTTATCGCCGGGGAGCCGGGATGTCAGATCGACATCCAGAGCAAAAAGATCCCGGATCGCGTTGTTGTACTCGGCGCGGTTGAGGCGATGCACTGCGCCAATCCTGCCCGGATCGGGATGCCCCGCGCTCGCCTGATCGATCGAGTTCTCGAGCGCTGTCGCGATCACGCGATAAGTCGCGGCATCCGCGCGCGGCATTTTCGGCGGCGGCATCGAACCCGCCCGCAGCTTCGCGATCACTCTCTCGAGCACCTCCGCATTGGCGGCAGGCTTGCTGAGATCCACCTGATCGAGCATGATTCCGGCGGTCTTGAGCTTCTGGTTGTGGCAGGTGATGCAGTATTTGTCGAAGAAGGCACGTGGCGTCTGGGGCGCCGTCGACGGAGCAGCAGGCGCCTTCTGCGCCATCGCAAGTCCCGCCAGTCCGAACGTTCCGCACAAGATGGCAAGCATCCGCAAGCGTCGTCCGCTGCGATCGCCAGAGACCTTCATGACACCTCCCGACAGTTGCAGTATATACCCTTTCGGTACAGCAGTTTGCAACGAAATTTCCAATGCGTCGTCCCGGAAGTACCGGCGTGCCCGGCGCGCTTCGGCCGGCGCGCGCCTGCACGTTTCTTTTCGCAGTGCGCGATCATAACTTCGGATGCACGTACCTGCGAAGGAAATCGGGCACGAAGCCCGCAAACAGGTGCAGGCGCGGTGGCCCGCCGTGGCCGCGGCTCTCGCGACTGGAATCCTGATCTATGCCATGCCCGCCTCGCTGCGGGTGGGCCCGGGCTGGCTGCTGTTCGCCATCGTCGCCTTGCTGATCATTCCAACCAATCTCTCTCACAGGGCCGGACGACTGGATCTAAACGAGATCTTCGCCTACACGACGCTCGCCGCCATCACGCTCGCCGTGCTCTCTTCTCTGATTCTGCTGATCGTGCGTCTGCCCGCCCATGAGGAGACCCCGGTTCAGCTCCTGCGCGCGGCGGCGTCCCTTTGGCTCGCCAACATGCTGGTATTCGCGTCGTGGTACTGGCGTCTGGATGGCGGCGGACCGAACGCGCGCGACAAACGGGGCATCCACACCGACGGCGCGTTCCTCTTCCCCCAGATGACGATGGACCCGGAACTCCGCCGCCAGATGGGCGAGGACACCTGGAGCCCCGGCTTTATCGACTACCTTTTTCTCGCCTTCAACACGAGTACGGCTTTTTCGCCGACGGATGTTCCAGTACTCTCCCGCTGGGCGAAGCTGCTGATGATCGTGCAGTCGATGATCTCTCTCGCAACCGTGGCGCTGCTGGCGGCGCGAGCCGTCAATATTCTCTGACCGATATTCTCTGGGCAATCGCCGTTTCAGATGATTCCCATCTTCCGTCCCACGCGGCGGAAGACATCCAGCGCCTGATCCAGTTCCTCGCGCGTATGCGTCGCAGCCACGATGGTACGCACCCGCGCCTTGTCCTTCGCGACCGTCGGAAATCCGATCCCCGTGGCCAGAACGCCTTCCTGAAACAGTTCCGCCGAAAGCTGGTGCGCCCGCGCCGCTTCGCCGACAATCACGGGCGTGATCGGCGTTTCGCTGATGCCCGTATTGAAACCGGCGTCATTCAGCCCCTGCTTGAAATACCTCGTGTTCTTCCA
>CAZXCO010000563.1:0-4727 GCA_964639095.1 uncultured Solibacteraceae bacterium | reverse complement strand
GCAGGGAGGCCGACCTGAGTCGCGCGGTAATAGTCGACGAGGAGGTCTGTTGCTCCGACGAGGTTGAAAACCACCACGAAAAACCAGAACAAAGGACGTATCCTCGCGGTGAGAAGCGCCATCGTGGCCAGCACTCCGGTTGCGAGGTCACCCCAGGCGGCGAAGGTTGCGAAGCCCGCGGGCGGATTCGGGCCGACGACGCCCGGGAGGATAAAGACGAGCCCGAAGAACCGGAAGCTGTGCAGTGTAGCGATGGCTCGTTGGGCATCGAATCGGTCCATCGCCCTGAGCCAGGGCCAGAGGTAGACACTGAAGCACAGCAGCCACGCGACATAACCGAAGACGAGATGAATTCGGAAGACAGTCTCTGGCGACATTTCAGGCCTCCTGAGTGCCGCCGTGGAAGAATCGGGCATTTTCCCGGAAGAACTCCTCCAGCGTCTGTGGATTGCGGCCGGTAACCATGCGGATGGCATCGGTCGCCTGATAGGCTTCTTCACCCCTGCGGAAGGTCTGCCACAGATGTGTCAGATGATCCAACGCGTGCGGGCCGAGCCAGTCATTCACCGCATTGGCCCACTGCTCGTTTGCGATTGCCACATATCGGATTGGCCGCCCGATGGCCCTCTCCAGAGCTTCGATGATGTCGCTCACGGTGGGAGTTGCGCCGACCAGAGCGTACGCGTTCCGGGACGGCATGCCGGGATCGGACAACAGGGCTGAGGCGACACGGGATACATCTCCCGCGCCGACGAGTGGAATCACGGTCGTATCGGCGCCCCACGGCAGAAACACGGTACTTTGCCCGGCGACGCTTCGGCTGATGAGTGCGCGCACGTTTTCGTAGTAGGGCGGCGCCTGGAGATGAACCGCGCCGACGTGCGCCCAATCGAAGATGCGATCGGCCAGCCGATGCTGGAGATTGCGGAAGCTGGCAGCACGCTTTAAATCGCGAAAAGCGGGATCATCGGGCCTGCCCTGATACTGCGAATTGTTCACGACCAGTTCCAGGGCCGAATCGCGGGCGGCAGCGGCGAAGATTGCAGCAGCCTCAAGCAGCCCGGCGGTCACGGGGTATGTAAAGTAGGCCCGCTTGACATTGCGCATTGCGGTCTGGACTGAAGCGTAGTTCAGGAGGTCACCCTCTATCACTTCCACACCGCGTTGACGAAGCTCGTCGGACCTCGAATCGAGCTTATGGACCAGGGCGCGAACTGGAATGCCTTGTTTGATGAGAAAACCTGCTACCTGGCGTCCGGTCGAGCCCTGTGCTCCACCGGCTGCACCTGTAACCAAAATCGGACGGGACATGGACATCTCCTTTCGTCTCATGGGATGATATGCATCATCCTACGGTTTCACATTTTTTTCATCCGGCCCGGCCCCCGGGATTGCGCCTTCGGATGATTCGCAGCATCCTATAGTCATGCGTTACAGTCCCGAACATAAGGCCGAGACTCACCGGAAGATTGTGAAGGACGCCTCGCGTCGCATGCGGGCTGAAGGCTTGAATGGCGCCGCGGTTTCGGCCGTTATGAAGGACGCCGGCCTGACGCACGGAGGTTTTTACAAGCACTTCGGGAGCAAAGACGACCTCCTCCTGGAGTCGGTTCGCGAGGGCTTCCGGGAAATCGAGGATAGGCTCGCTCATGCCGCTGAACAGGCGCCGCCTGGAGAGGCATGGAAAGCGATCGTTAAAACCTACTTAAGCTTCGAACTCTGTGAACATCCCGAGCGCGGGTGTCCACTGGCCGCGCTTTTGCCGGAACTGGCGCGCGCAGATAAGAAGATCAAGCCGCAGATTGCGGCGGAGTTGGTGAACTACAGGAGCCGAATGCTGCCGTTCATGCCTGGCCAGCGAACTGCGGACAAAGACCGTGCCTTCTTCGCGATTTTTTCAACGATGATCGGGGCGGTTGAAATTGCTCGCATGCTGCCGGATCGCGCGATGCGGGAAAAAGTGCTGGCAGGCACAAGAGAATTTCTTCTGCACAGCTTTTGACCTCGTCACGAGCCCCGGACGAGAGGCGACGAGGAGCACCGCAGTCCGGCAATTTGCGCATTTCGGACGAGCTAATGCCAATGCCGGTCCCGCCCTCTTCCGTGGATCCGGCTTAACGCGACAGTCGCAGCTTTCCGGGGCCGATCGCGCGCCACTGGCATTGACTCTGCAGCGAATCCAACCAGTGTCCGGATCGCCGACGATTCGCTCGTGTGAACGTGAACTCCACGCTGTCAAGTGCGCCATCGCCAGTGTCGAAACTCATCCACAACGTGGTCACGGCGTCTCACTGTTTCTAATTCACTGATCGATCCCGTTCCGCCTCGCTGTTGTTGGATCACACTCAGGTTGGATCACACCCAGACGGACACCAAGGTTCCTGAGTGGCGAGTTAGGCTTGTGAGGTAGCACGGCATGCTGAGCGTGCCATCATCTGTTCATGAACGAAGATGGAAATCATAATCTGCCGCAGCCGACGCGGTGGGATCATGCGCATCTTATGGTAAAGGCAGCTTTGTCTGCGGTACCGGTCGTCGGCGGGCCAGCAGCTGAGTTATTCGCGGCAATCCTTGCGCCACCGCTGATTCGACGTCGTGACGAATGGCTTCAGTCGCTCGCAGACGGTTTGGCTGAACTACAGGAGAGAGTCACCGGATTCAAAGCGGAGTCGCTTGCGGACAACGACGCCTTCGTTTCAGGCGCGTTGCAGGCCTCTCGGGCGGCACTCCAAATCCATCAAAGTGAGAAACTGGAGGCGCTCCGGAATGCTTTGCTGAACGTCGCGATTGGGCAGGCACCGGATGAGGATCAACAGGCCATGTTCCTGAACTACATTGAGACTCTGACAGGGTGGCACATTCGGATGCTGAAGTTCTTCGAAGCCCCGATCCGGCTCGCGGCGGCGAAGGGTGCACGGACAGATTACTCCGTCGCTGGCGCTCTGGCCCATGTGCTTGAAGACGTATATCCTGAACTCCGCGGCCGACGAGACTTCTATGATCAGATCACTCGTGACCTCAAGACACGAGGATTCCTGAATTCGGCAGACGACGTTCTGCACGTTATGATTACCGGCTCCGGCATGGCCGCCAAGCGGACGACGGAAATGGCCGATCAATTCCTGAACTTCATCAATGCGCCGACCGCGCTTAAGAGGTGAGACGCACTACGCGGGCAACCCGCACAAATCGACCCTGTTTTATGTACCTCCCGAGAGCCCCGTCAGCACAGAGTTGCGGCCGATAGGCTCGCGGGCTATCGTGTGTGATCGAGCAGCGCTTACAAGTAATTTTTAGGTTCTTTCAAGTTCGCCACTTGTACGCGCCAGCGGAAGCAACTGCTATCGCTCGAATCATGTCCGGTTCGCCGACGGCTCACCCGCAGAGAGCTCTTCGATACAAATCGTTGGCGCCTCCGTGCTTCGTTAACCAGCTGTCAGACCGGTTCGCCTGGAGTGTCAATGATGGATCGAGATCGAACGTTTCATCGTTTGATGGCCGCCACGCGCAAGAGAAAGGCCAAAGACCGTCGCGCCAGGGAAGCGCTCGCCCAGGACAATCTCTATCCCCGCATTGCCGCTCTCATTCGCCGCGTTCTGCGGAGCGGGAAAGTGTAATCCATGTCTCAGGAAGGTTCTGTTGGGTCAAGGTGAATGGCCAGTTGCTCTATCTAAAAGACACGCCAGATCGTGACTGGAAGGAATAAGCACCCGGCGCGTTGGATGCTCTGGCGTCCGAACCGCCGTGCCCGGATCCCTTCAGCCGTGCGCTCGCAAAACCCATCCGCTGGCGAATACGTTGAAACCAGAGGATATTTTCCGGCCGACGATAGGTGTAAAATTGCCCCTTACTGCACGTCCTTCGATCCTTGCGGGAGAAAGTAGCGTAACATGATCGGTCACGGAGATTTAACGATGCGAAAACGTTCTCTCTTGTTCCTTTCGTTGCTGGTTCCAGCCTTTTTAGGCCTCGGCGGACATGCCGTCGTCAAAGCGCAGCAAAAGACTTCGACGGCCAGTGCGAAGCGCTGGTCTGATCCAGCCACCTGGCCTGGCAAAAAGGTGCCGACCAAAGATGCTGTGGTCACCATTGAAAAGGATATGAACGTCATCCTCGACGTCTCTCCGCCACCGCTGCGCAGTTTGACGATCAACGGCAAACTGAGCTTTGCGGACAATAAAGATCTGGAACTGTCCACCGAGTGGATCATGGTGCACGGGGAACTGGAAATCGGCACCGAAGCCAGGCCCCATACGCGCAAGGCCACAATTACTCTCACCGACAACGTCAAAGACGAAGATATGACTGGAACGGGTGGAACGAATGACCGCAGTGACCGCGGGATCATGCTTATGGGGGGAACCCTCAACCTGCACGGCAACCGGACGAACTCCTGGACGAAGCTGTCCAGGACCGCCGAAGCAGGAAGCAACTCGATTGAAGTCCTGAACGCCGCCGGCTGGCGGACCGGCGACGCGATTGTCCTCGCGTCAACGGATTTCGATCCCCATCAGGCAGAGCGGCGAACCATTGCCGCCATCCGTGGCAATACGATCACGCTCGACAAGAAACTGGACTACATGCACTTCGGCAAGATCACGTTCGATGTGGATGAACGCGGCGAAGTCGGCATGATGTCGCGCAACATCGTGATCCAGGCGTCGCCCGACGCGGACGCGACGCTCTTTGGCGGCCACATCATGGCGCTGGGCGGGAGCAAGATGTTC
>CAZXCO010000562.1:0-8041 GCA_964639095.1 uncultured Solibacteraceae bacterium | reverse complement strand
GGGTGCGGTTAAATCCCGCTGGAATTACTCTCTAATCGTTTTCTATTAGTGCTCAATCCCACCTTGTTCCATTCCCAGGTAATTGGTTAAAATCGTCCACCGGGCGGTCTGCCCGAAGCTTCAGACTCGCGGCCCCGCAATAAAATCATCGAAACACAGTTAACGGAAAAGACATGTCAAAACTACTCTGCTTGTGCGGCCTCGTAGCCGCCGCGGGAGTTCTACAGGCGCAGCAAGTCACGGTTCTGGCGAGCGGCTTGAAAAATCCCACGAAAATCATCCGAACGTCATCGGGAAGTCTGCTGGTTACGGAAACGGATACAGCCCCGAATTCCGGCCGCGTCACGCGGGTCAGCAGCGGAGGCGGGGTACACGCGATCATCGACGGCCTTCCCTCCGGTCTTGCCGCTCCCAGTCTGGATCCGGACGGGCCGAGCGGTCTGATTCTGGCGGGCCAGGTTCTTTACGTTGAAATCGGCGAAGGCGACGGGTTTGCGAATGGGCCGCAACAGGGGCAACTCGTTCCCAACCCCAAAGGAATTTCTTCGCCGATTTTCGCTTCGATCCTGAAGTTCACACTCAGCACTGATGTGGACAATGTGACCGGAACCTTCACTCTCACTGCGCAAAACCAGAGCGATCTTTCTCTCGGCAACACGGTGAACCTGAGCGACGGCAACGGCAATACCGCAACCTGCGAGATGCTGGCGCAGTTCCGCCCCGGTGTGCCGGACCCGAATACGATCTGGCGCAACTCCCATCCTTATGCGATGACCAGCCTCGATTCGCAGCCGGGAATGATTTATGTGGCCGACGCCGGCCGGAACGTGGTGTGGCAGGTCAACACTGCCAGTGGTAAAAGCAAGGCTCTCACGCAGTTTGCTCCCACTCCGGATCCGGTCCAGGGTCCTCCGGTGATCGAGCCGGTTCCCGACAGTATCAAAACCTATAGCGGCGGGTTGCTGGTCACGCTTCTGTCCGGAGCCCCGTTCGTCAATGGACAATCGCGAGTGGTAGCCGTTGACCCGGTCACGGGCCAGCAGAATCTTTTCATCGCCGTATTGAGCAGCGCGATTGACGTGGACTATGTGCCGCAGGGCGCGAACCGGCCGATCTTCTACGTACTGCAATACAGCAACAGTCTGACGACCGGCGGGCCTGGCCAGCTTCTGCGCTACGACACCGAAGCGGGCAAGGTCTATGTGGACAACCTGAAGGGGCCGTCGAGCCTCGTGACCGATCCGGTCACTGGAACTGTCTACGTGGCAGAGCGCTCGGGTGGCGACATCCTGATGGTCACGCCCCAGTAGGAGCGCTTCCGGTAGTTGTCATTTTTTCGCGGCCGTTTCGGCAGCAATGCGAGGAAGCGGCGGAGGTGTCCACCGTAATCCGGTGGGCCACCTCGCCGCTGACTCCGGCCAGCCTCAGCTCCGGCCCTCAGTTGTTTACAGCCCACAGTTCCGGCTCGATATCGGCAACCAGCCCCAGTGCCTGCTTTTCAAACAGCCGCCGGTAAGCGCCGCCCGGTTTCCGCACCAGCGATTCGTGTGCTCCTTCCTCGACGATCCGGCCGTCATCGAAGACCAGAATGCGATCGAGAATGCGCACGGTCGAGAGACGGTGCGCGATCACGATGGCCGTGCGCCCCGCCATCAGCCGGCTCGTTGCGTCCTGAATCGCGGCTTCGGATTCCGCGTCGAGGCTGGAAGTGGCCTCGTCGAGTACGAGAATCGGAGCATTTGCCAGAAACGCGCGTGCGAGAGCGACCCGCTGCCGCTCCCCGCCGGACAGCTTGACGCCGCGCTCACCGACGAGCGTCGCGTACCCCTTCGGCTGCCGGCGGATGAATTCGTGTGCGTTCGCCAGTTTCGCTGCTTCCTCGATCTCGCGCCCTGACGCCTCGGGCCGGCCGTAGGCGATATTCTCGGCCAGCGATCGATGAAACAGAATGGGGTCCTGCGGTACGAGCGCAAGCTGCCTGCGCAGCGAGGTCTGCGTCACGCCGGCGACAGGCTGGCTGTCGATCAGAATGCGTCCCCCGTTGACGTCATACAGCCGATGCAGCAGTTTCACAAACGTGGTCTTGCCGGATCCGGAGTGGCCCACCAGCCCCACACGTTCCCCGGGCCGGATAGTGAGCGAAAAATCGCTGAAGATCGGCCTCGCCTGACTCGCGTATCCAAACGTGACGTTTTCGAAGACGATTGAGCCCTCCGGGACTTTCAGATCGGGCGCGCCGGGCCGGTCTTCAATGCCGGGATGTTCGGCCCTCAACCGTACCATCTCCTCCATTTCGTTGGCGCTGCGCTGAAGATTGGCCACATGATGGCCCACATCGCGCAGATATCCATGCACGACGAAATAACTGGTCAGGACGAAGGTCACGTCGCCGGCGCTGGCGCGGCCGCGCCACCACAGGAACACTGCGTAGACCACGATCGAGATCCGGAGCACGAGCAGCAGACTCAGTTGCAGGGTGCTGCTGAGCGTGGCGAAGGTCCAGGTTCTGTATGTCCGGGCGCTCCATTTCCGGAAAATCCGGTCGAGGCGCGCGTCTTCGCGTGATTCGGCGCCGAAGGATTTGACGACGGCGTTGCAGGTGATCGAGTCCGCCAGCGCGCCGCCGAGCCGCGTGTCCTGCGCATTGGACAGACGCGCGGCGGGCGCCACGTAGCGGGTCGCGAGTGCGATCGAGATCGTGACATACACTCCGGAAGCGGCGATCAGCAGGAGTCCCATGCCGGGCCACCGCGCGCCCAGCACGAGGGCCGATCCCGTGAGCGCTACGAGTGCGGGCAGCAGGGCGAGGAGCAGGGTATCGTCCATCAGATCGACGGCCCACATGCCGCGCGTGATCCGGCGCACGATGGATCCGGAGAAGTTATTGGCGTGCCAGTCGGAAGAAAAGCGCTGCACGCGCCAGAAAGCGTCCGCCGCCATTCGCGACATGATCCGCACGGTGAGGCGGCAGATGCCGATGAATCCGATGTGCCGCCCGCCGATCTGGGCCAGTCCGAGCGCGGCCATGGCGGCCACCGCGATCAGAGCGTCGTGAAACGCCCGCGCGCGAGGCGCGCCCCCGAGCGTAATCGCATCGATCAGGCGGCCGGAGTATACGGGCAGAAAGAGATCGGCAACGGTCGCGCCGATCATGCTTGCGGCGACCAGGAGTACGATTCTCCCCTCGCGCCTCCAGTGGCGATAGAGAAAGACAAGGACTTCGGCGATGACATTCCTCATAAGAGACCAAAAAAGATAAAGAGACCCGAAAGAATGGTTGCTGTCCGGACGGGATATGCGGGACGCCGTTCGCAGATGCGGGGCGGAGAAGCCGCAGATCTCTCAGGGACCAGGAAACCGGGAGGCACTCCCGGAAAAAAACCGCGCTGCCTGAAGCTGGAATGCTTCAGTTCAGGCGCAACGGGATGCGGTGAAGCTCAGTGTCGCGGCGAGAGCGCGACGCCGGGTTTTCCGTTCTGGCAGGATGTATCGACAAATTTCATTTCGGCACCTCGCTCCTTGTGAACCGGATGAAATCGAGGATAGCAGATTTCAGGGTGCGGGCGAAAGCGGGGCTGGCCTGTCTGGTCAGCGTTTCTGCGTACACCAGTCAGGATGCTCCGCGTTGATTTGTTGCCCGATTTCAGCACCAATCCTGGCTCCCGGTTGACTGGTCGCGCCAATTGTTTCGCTTTGAATCTCGATCGCCTCCTTTGCAGCTTCTCAAGAAGGGGCTTTGATGGTTCCTGGTGCTTGCCCTGCTTGATGCAATGCGCATAGCCGTTAATTGATCGAGCTCTTCAGTCGTGAAATGCTTCTCGAAAATCGGTACGATCACCTCGATGACCCGGTCCGCGGACATTTGCTCGCTGAATCGTTTCTTCCGTTCCGTCAGGAACTCCTGGTTGCAACCTGAGCCATCTGGTTGGCTTGCCGTCATCTGCTTCGTGGCGGCCTCGAGGAACGAGCCCAGCGTCTGCGGAAGTTGCTCCCGAATTTCCATCATGTCGATCAGCTTGCGTGCAGACTGGTGACGGCTGGCCGCTTCCTCCGCACGTTGCGCCAGCAGATTGAAAGACATGAGCGTCAGGACAACAGGGACACATGCGCGGTGTAGCATCTGGAAAAATGTGATAAATAATACAGTTATCGCTGAAGGGAAAATTCCACCGCGCAGGTCCGGTGGACGTGATAAAATTTCGCACCAATGGCAGATTGAGGAGGTAGCAAATAATAAATGGTCAAGCGAACTCTCGGAAGTGTCGCCCTGGTCTGGGGATTTCTGGTTTCCGGCGGCGTGTTGCAGGCTCATCATTCCCTCGCCGGCGTCTACGACATGAAGGCAGAAAAGGAAGTGACGGGGACGGTCGACAAAGTACAATTCACAAATCCCCACGGATCTCTGTCTGTTCTGGTCAAGAGTGAGGACGGCTCGACAACTACCTGGGTGCTGACCCTCGGCTCGGCCACGGCCCTCGCGCAGAGAGGCGTAGGTAAAACCGGACCGAATGCCCTCCACAACGGGGACACCATTAAAGTGAAGTTCATTCCTGCAAAGGATGGCCATCCGGTGGGCTTTCTCTAGTCGGTGACCTATGCTGACGGGCACACGATCGTGGTCTCCGGCGGCGGTCCCAACGATTAGATGACAAGGGAGGACCATCATGACCTGTCGACGACGGATCATTCCGGCGCAGGTCGCGATCGGGGCCGCTCTTGCAATCAGCCTCCTCCCCGCGGCCATGGCGCAGGGGCAGGGCCGCTGTGGCGGCGAACAGCGCTACAGGCAAGCGGCCGGCGCCAAAGATCTGCGGGCCGTGCTTTTCAACTCGACGTGGGCTATGGTATGCTGCGGGGCCTCGATGAACACGAGCTGGTGGCGACGCTCGAATATCAGGGAAGAGGCACCATTGATGTGAACGGGCAGCCTTGCACGCTGACGAAGTATCACATCAGCAACAATTACCAGACGTCGGGGGAACGAATTCAGCCAAAAAAAATCCCGATGCCGGAGTGATTCCGGAGCGGGCGTATTGCGAAGTGTACGACAAGGAGGATATCGCCGCGCAGATCCGGCAGCAGCGTGCCGATCCGGATTCGCCGATGCGGCAGCGAATTCTCTCCGGAAGTAGTGGCTCGGCTCCGGGTAATCGGGGCAGGGCCGGGATCTCGTATGAACTGGACACATGTTCACCTCTTACTGAATCATTTCCCCACCATCGGCATGATTGTCGGACTGGGCTTGTTCGTCACGGCCATCGTGGCAAAGAGCGACGATCTGAAGCGCGCCAGTCTGGGAATCTTTTTCTTTATTGCTCTGCTTTCGATTCCGACGTTCGTTACCGGCACCGCGGCGGAACTGGCTCTGGAGCAGACGCCCGGGGTCTCGAAGACCATGGTGCAGAATCACGAAACGGCGGCTTTTGAGGCGATCTGGTTCATGGAACTGACCGGCGCCGTGTCGTGGCTGGGCCTGTGGCAATACCGGCGGTTGTCGCGCGTGCCGCAGGCAACGCTGATGACCGTCCTAGTGGTCGGGCTGGCGAGCTTCGGCATGATGACGCGGGCCGCGAACATGGGCGGTGAGATCCGGCACCCGGAGGTCCGGACCGGTCCGGCGCCGGTGGAAAGTGCGACGGCGCAACAGCCGCTGGCGAGAGTGATCGGAGACGCGATGGTGAACCTCTCGTGGGGCTGGCCGGCCAGCGAGACGGTTCATTTCATCGGGCTGTCGCTCCTGTTTGGCGTGGTGCTGCTGGTCGACCTGCGGATGCTGGGTTTGCTGAAGGGCATCCCGTTTTCGGTGCTGCACCGCCTGCTGCCCTGGGGAGTGCTGGGGTTCGGCATCAATGTGGTGACGGGGATGCTGTTTTTCGTCGGCGCTCCGACGAATTTCTACGTCACGAATTCGCTCTTCTTCTGGAAGCTGGCGCTGATTCTGGTGGCGGGCGCCAATGCCCTGTATTTCACCGTGTTCGACCAGCCCTGGACCCTTGAAGCCGGCGATACGCCGCCGGTGGCGGCGAGAGTGGCTGCGGCCTCGGGAATCTTCCTGTGGGTGGGCGTAATCTTCTGCGGTCAGATGCTGCCGTTTTTCGGCCACTCATTCTAATGCAGACCTGGGTGGACGGACTCATCGTAAGCGCCATTGCGATTGCCACGGCCGTGCTGGTGGGCTGGCTGGGATATCTCGTGGACAAAAATGCCGAAGACACGAGCGGCGAGCCTGCCGGGCACAAAGCTTCGGAGAAAGCGCGCACAGCCGAACGCGGCAGCAGTTTTTAAGATGCAGCGATCACGCTGTGGGCTGAAGGGAAAAAATAAACAGTGAATTTCCTGGATACGATCGAGCAACTCGGTTTCAGCACGTGGGTGCGCGAATCCCCTTCCAAACTGGCGTATCCCACGGTCCTGTTGCTGCACGTCATCGGGATGGGTGTGGTGGCGGGCATCAGCGGTTTGATCAGTCTTCGGCTTCTCGGCGTTTCGCCCAGGACCCCGCTGCAACCGATGGAGCGGTTATTTCCGGTGATCTGGTGGGGATTCTGGCTGAATGCGGTGACCGGCACGGCTCTGCTGATGGCGAGCGCGTCCAAGCGGATGGTCGATCCCACGTTCTATATCAAGATGATTTTCATCTTCGTGGGCGTCGCCGTTCTCAAGCGCACGCAGGACAAGGTATTCCGGAATCCGCGGAAGGACGGTGCGCTGCCGGAAGGCGCGAGGGCGCTGGCGTGGGCGGGGCTGATCTGCTGGCTGGGGGCGCTGACGGCCGGGCGCCTGCTGGCCTATCTGTAGGCTTTGGCGCCGGCCGGGATCACAGCGCTAATCGGAATCCCAGTACGCGATGAGCCGTCCCATCGTAAACATGCTCGTCCAGAGCACCAGCGAGAGAATCGCGGCGAGTTTCACTCGGGTGGGGACGCCTGTGGCTTTGTCCAGTTCTTCAGTGCGGTTGTAAACAAGCGGGCGGAAGATCAGGCCGTGCACGCCAATCAGGCACAGGATCACCATCTTGGTCCAAAAGAACGGATTGGGTGCGTACTTTTCCGTCTCGGAGGTTGCGAGGAGCAGGCCCGTACCAATCATGATGACTCCGCCCAGACGTTTCCATGGACGGAAGCTGGTGACGACCTGGGTGATGGAGAGGCTTTTCGCGGTGAGCCCAAGCAGGCGCAGGTTAGTTATCAGAATCATGCCGCCGAACAGCGCGATGCACGCCAGATGAGTCGACAGGACAATCGGGTACGCCAGCACCGATTCGCTGAACGACGAGAGGAAATCAATACTCTGGATGGAATGAGCGATGGACAATGCCGGATAGCCTCTCCTGACTGATCGCCTGCAAGAACCCCAAACGCAAATGCCCGTCTATATCAGAAAACCGGTGAAGATCCCGCCAAACACGACGGACACCCACAACAGCAAGGACACGATCGCCACCCATTTACTCAGGGCGGGAGGCGGATTCTTCATGGTCGCCACTTTTCTGTGGATCGTGAAATTGTAGATGAGCGCCGCGAGAAGAACGTACATCTTGATCGGAAAAACCAGATTCACGCGGTAAATATCGACCTGGGATAAAAACAGCGCCATTCCGGAGAACAGGACCAGGATCAGGGCGATCAATGTGATCGGCTCTGTGTCTCTCAGAATCCGCGCAGCAGTCTCATGCCGCAAGCCGAGGTTCAGCATCCGAAAGTCTACGACTGCGATCGATCCGACACCCGCGGCAAACCCGCCGATGTGAACGCACTCGGCAAGCGCAAACGCCCATTCGCTGTTGTTGAGCGCATCCGCGACAGCGTTCTGAAGAAGCATTCTCCTCTCCGTTCCCATCCGGAAAGTATATGCCAGAAGGGAGGTGAACCAATTTTCGGATAACTGCGCGAAATTGGCAGTGTCTGAACCTCGAAGCCGTGTGCAAACTTCGAAGCGGCGCCTGGACACTGGCGACCCGATCCGTTCAAGGGCCGGGACTGGCAGTTGATCGTGCTGATAGTCGACCGCGGCAGAATGCGGACAGGTTGCATTTGTGCGT
>CAZXCO010000561.1:0-6539 GCA_964639095.1 uncultured Solibacteraceae bacterium | reverse complement strand
CGCAAACAGCGCCAGGAACTCATACCAGGGTTTGGCGGGCGGAGCCGCCACAGCGAGCAGGAGCAGGGCGAGCGCGGCGGCGAAATAGCCGGCCGCCAGTAATCGTTCGAGCGAGGTATCGCGCACCAGGCGCTGCACCAGCGTTCCGCCCGCGATCACCCCGAGACCCATCGCCAGAAAGAAATCGCCCGCCGTTCCGAACTCGGGGCGGATGTGGAAGCCCCAGAGCGGCAGCAACCCGCCCGGAAGGGCGAGCAGAAAGCCGGAAACGATCAGGCCCGACAGAATCTGCCAGGGTTTCGCGGCCAGCCGCACGGAGCCGGGCGCAGGGAGGCCGGAGGCCGGATCCGCCTCTCTTTCGTTAGTCTGCTTCACGACCAATGGCGCCACCCCTGCATGCTACACCAGAATGCGCGACTATAAGCGATAGCGAGCGCAGCGGTTGCGGCACAGTGCGATGCTTGGCTCCGGAAACGAGACTTCAAAATGAAAATTCCTTTGACGCCCTTGAGGTGCCTGCACCGCGGCATGGATCTTTATGGCTCGAAAGAAGGCGTCGTTTGCGGCCGGAAGCGATTCACCTATGCGGCTTTCGGCGAGCGCTGCCAACGCCTCGCGTCCGCGCTGGAACGGGCCGGTGTGAGACCGGGCGACCGCGTCGGCTATTTAAGTTTTAACACCCACCAGTTGCTCGAAGGCTACTTTGGCGTCCCGCAGGCGCGTGCCGCCCTGATGCCCCTCAATATCCGGCTCACGCCGCCCGAGCTGGGCGGGATTCTGCGCCATTCGGAGCCGCGCATCCTCTTCCACGAGAACGATTTTTCGCCAATGATGGATCCGCTCAGCAAGGCGTGGCCCGGGATGCGGACGATCAATCTCGATACAGAGTACGAGGATTTCCTCAGCACCGGAACGGCCGAGCGGGCGGACATCCTCACCTACGACGAAGACTCCATGGCCGAGCTTTTTTACACCAGCGGAAGCACTGGCGTGCCCAAAGGGGTCATGCTCTCGCACCGCACCGTTTACATGCACGCGATGGCTGTGGCCGGCGTATTCAACCACGACGACAGCGATGTGGAGTTGCACACCATTCCCCTGTTCCACGCGAATGGATGGGGGCGTGCGCAGACCGCCACCATGATGGGTCTCAAGCAGGTGATGGTGCGGCGATTCGACCCTGCTACGGTCTGCCGCCTGATCCAGGACGAGGGCGCCACGGGAATGTCTCTGGTGCCCACGATGGCCGGGGCGCTGCTCGCTTTTCGCGACCTCTCCAGCTACGATCTTTCCACTCTGAAGCAGATCAACATCGGCGGCGCCGCATCCTCGCCTGAACTGATCGAGCGCATGGAGCGTGCATTTCACTGTGAAGTGCTGGCCGGCTACGGACTGACCGAGACCACTCCGGTGGCCTCCAGTGCGCGCAGGAAGGGGACGGTCCAGTATGCCGACGACCGTGAGCGCTACCGCCGCCAGGCCATGGCCGGATGGCCGCTGCAGGGCACGGAAGTGCGGGTGGTCGATGCGCAGATGCGGGATGTGCCGCGCGATCTGTCGAGCATCGGCGAAGTGGTGATCTTCGGCGACAACGTGATGGACGGCTATTACAAAGATCCCGAAGGCACAAGAGCCGTCATGAGCGGGCCCTGGTTCCACTCCGGCGATATGGCGGTATGGGACACGGAAGGCTACATCCAGATCGTCGACCGGCGGAAGGACATCATCATCAGCGGAGGTGAGAACATTTCGTCGATCGAGATCGAGAATGCGCTGGCCGCGCACCCGTGCGTGGCCGAAGCCGCCGTGGTGAGCGCGCCCGATCCGCTCTGGGGCGAGGTTCCTGTCGCGTTTGTCGTACCGAGGCCCGGGCAGTCCTGCACGGAAGAGGAACTGTCGGAATTCGTGGCCGCCCGGCTGGCGAAATTCAAGCTGCCGAAAAAGTTCTTGTTCTCCACGGAGCCGCTGCCCAAAGGAGGCACAGACAAGATTCTCAAGCGCGAATTGCGCGAGCCTTTCTGGCAGGGGAAAGAACGCCGCGTGCAGGGCTAGCGGGCCAGCGGGCCGCGCAGCAGGGGTCGGGATTGCAGAAAGTATTGCTGGCCGGCGCAACGGGTTATCTGGGCGGCTGTCTTCTGACGGAATTCCGGCGCCGGGGGATTTACGTGCGCGCCCTGGTCCGGCGCCCGGATCAGGCTGCGACGCTGCAGAGCCGGGCGAACGAAGTCTTTACCGGGCAGATCACGGTCCCCTCGACTCTGAGAGGGGCGGCACTGGAGGTCGATACGGTCTTCTCGACGGTCGGCATTACGCGCCAGCGCGACGGCCTGACCTGCGAAGAGGTGGATTTTCAGGGCAATGTGAACCTGCTGGAGGAAGCTCTCCGGTCGGGGTGCGGCCGCTTTGGCTACGTGTCGCTGCTCGACGGGCCGGCGCTGCGGCATCTGCGGCTCGCCGACGCAAAGGAACGCTTCGTCGACCGGCTGCGGGCGTCCCCGATCACCTCCTGTGTGGTGCGTCCGACGGGGTACTTTTCGGATATGGCGGAGGTTCTCACACTCGCCCGCCGTGGCTTTGCGATGGTCGTGGGCGCCGGCCAGTGGCGCATGAATCCGATTTCCGGCCGCGATCTCGCCACGGTCTGCGTCGATGCCCTGCTCGAAGGGAAGACGGAGGTCGCTGCCGGCGGCCCGCGAGTCTACACCCAGCGCCGGATCGTGGAGCTGGCTTTTTCGGCTCTTCGGAAAGCGCCGCACATCTGGCACATTCCGGAATGGGGAGCCTCGATTGCCAGCCGCATGCTTCACTTCGCGCCCGTTCGGACCTTCGGGCCGGTCGAGTTCTTTCTCGGAGCGGCCGCGCGGGACATGGTTGCTCCTTGTTATGGAGGCGATCTGCTGGAGGATTTTTTCCGCGGGCTCGCCGAGTCGCCGCGGGCCGCCGCTTCGGAAGGGAAAATTTAGTTCCATGCGGCCTGAGAAATCGGCAACTTTTTCCTGGAATCCCGCGACTGCATTCCATTTTTTCCGCAGCACGAAAGTTCTGACCGATTATGCTTCGGGATTCAGCCCGAAAGTCCGCCGGGGCAGGGAAACCGGCTCGACCCGCGGTGCTCGGGACTCCTGTCCGGAAACCAGGTCGAAACCGGTCCGGCGCCGGCTTCCGAACGGGCATTGGAACCCTGGCGAAAACGTCGGGGACAGGCCGGATCGCCGCCGGCCGGCCCCGCCAGGATCATGCGGTCCTGTACTCTTATCGAGGCCGCAGACCTCTCCATTTATGTGACACTCTTCACGCTTTACAGACTGAGTCATCCGGACACACACTTCGTGCAGATTTGTACGTTCGGCAGAACACAGCTTCTTCTGGCCGAATAGAATCAGCAATTTAAAAAAGGACTTTGTGGACCCATGTTTGCTATCCTAAGGCCGAATCGTTGAAGTAACTCAACCTGCCCTCTGCTGCAACACCAGGGCGATTGGGATGACGAGTCCGAGGCGAGTGCTTTCGGGAGCCTGGCCATAAAGATCGGCTCGTTATCCTGCGCTTGAGGGTTGCAGCAGGAGGGGTTTTCTTCTTTCTGCCGTTCGGCGAAATTTCCCGTTATTCGCGTCTGTTGCCCGATCCGATTTAAAAATGTCCTCGCCCGTCAGACCGGTCCGGTTGCCTTCGGGGTCCAGTTCCGAAGCCGCGCGGTGGGGCGCCGTCTCCGTATTCGCACTGGCTTCCGCATGGAATTATCTCGACCGGCTGACGCTTTCTGCGGCCGCTCCGCGCATTATGGCCGAATTCCATTTGAATAAGACGGACTACGGCTGGCTGCTCTCGGCGTTTTCGTTCGCTTACACATTCGCCTCGCCGGCGGTCGGCTGGTTCCTCGATCGCGTGGGTCTTGAGACTGGGATTGTCTGGGCGGTGGCGCTGTGGTCTCTGGCTACGGCCCTCTGTGGCTGGACCCGGAGCCTCGGTCAACTGATCGGC
Source organism: uncultured Solibacteraceae bacterium (assembly GCA_964639095.1). Taxonomy (GTDB): domain Bacteria; phylum Acidobacteriota; class Terriglobia; order Bryobacterales; family Bryobacteraceae; genus BOG-234. Next base: position 2,558 of record CAZXCO010000561.1, on the reverse strand, counting down.
GCGCGCGTCTTCCTGGGCGTCTGGGAATCAGCGGGGGTTCCGGCCGCGGGCAAGCTGAATGCGATTTATCTGGAACCGAAGAACCGGGCGGTCGGGGCCGCGATCACACAGGTCGGGCTGAGCATCGGCGGCATCGGCGCGCCGCTGCTGGTCGGTTCCATGGCCGGCTGGCGGAGTCCTTTTTTCGTCTGCTCGGCGCTGGGTTTTGCCTGGATCCCGCTTTGGATCGCCGTCCGCCGCAAGGTGAGGCCCTGGGAAGAAGTGCCGCCGCAGCGGGACGCCGGAGCGCTCCGGCTCCTGGCGCGAGACCGGCGGCTCGCTGCGCTGGTGGGCGCCAATATTCTCTGGATGGGGATCTACACCTTGTGGTCCAACTGGACCACGGTTTATCTGGTCCAGAATTACGGGCTGACCACGGAAGCGGCATCCTGGTACGCCTGGGTACCGCCCGTCGCTTCCACGCTGGGTGGTTTTGCCGGAGGATGGGTCTCCCGTCGAGCGATCCACCGGGGAAGGCCCGCGGTCGAGGCGCGCGTCAGCGCCACGCTGGTCAGCGCCATCGGGTGCCTGGTGACGATTCTGGTGCCGCTCAGTCCCTCACCGCTCTGGGCCATGGCTGGCATTTCCGCCAGCTATTTCTGGGTGACGGCGGGCAGCGTCAATCTGTACACGATTCCGCTGGACATCTGGGGCGGGGCGCGCGCGGGCACTGCGATCTCGGCGCTGGTTTTCGCCTACGGGTTGTTACAGACAGGGATCTCGCCCGTAATCGGAAGCCTGGTGGATCATGCCGGGTTTGCTCCAGTCTGCTGGCTGGTGGCGCTGCCGCCTCTGGCGGGATGGGCGCTGCTGCGATCGTGCCAATGATTTCCCGGAGCGGGAAGCCCCGCGCCGGCATCAAGCCGTGACGCGGCCGATGTGGAGGGCGGCGATTCCGAACGTCAGGTATTCCCATTTCACGCTGCCGAAGCCGGAACCGCTCATCATCCGGGCCAGTTCCGGGGCATCCGGAAACTTCCGCACGGATTCGGGCAGGTACCGGTAGGCGTCCGGGGCGCCCGAAATGGCGCCTCCGATCAACGGCAGAACACGCCTCGAATACCAGTTGTAGACGGCAGCGAAGGCCGGGTTCGGCGGCTGGGTGAACTCGAGAATCGCCAGCGCGCCGCCGGGCCGCAGAACTCGCCTCATTTCCACCAGACCGGCGCCATAGTTGGCGAAATTCCGGTATCCGAAGGCGATGGTAACCAGATCGAGGCTCGCATCCGGAAAGGGAAGCGCGAGCGCGTCGGATTCGACGAGCACCGATTGCAGATGATCCCGGGCGATCTTGGTTCTGGCTCCGGTAAGCATCGGATGGCAGAAATCGCTGCCGATCAGCCGCCGCCCGGCCTCCCGTTCGAGCGCGATCAGAAGATCACCCGTGCCGCAGGCCAGGTCCAGCACGAGAGCGCCGGGCCGCTGGAGCACGTCGCGCACGCGCGCTACGGTACGATTTCGCCAGTAGCGGTCGACGTTCGCCGAGAGCAGGTGGTTGGCCAGATCGTAGCGATGGGCCACGCGGCCGAACATGGAGCGCACCCACTGAGACGCCTCCTGTTCGGACCGGGAGCCCTCGGGGGTCGTCCCCAGGGAAGCGGAACTCATGCGGCCCGGCAATCCGCCAGCGCGTGATCGATCGCGTGCTGAACCGCGGCGATCGAAACATCCGAGCGCACGACGACTTCGCCGATCCGGACCGGCAGCACGAAGTGAATGCGGTTCTGAATTGTCTTTTTGTCCCGCAGCAGCCGCACCTGGAGCTCCGTGCGGCCGATCTGGTTGCAGGCCGGAATGGGTCCGTAATTGTCGAGCACGCCGATAATGGTGGCGCACTCCGATCGCGGCAGCATTTCCAGACTTTCGGCGAGATACGTGGCGGCCCGCATACCCCAGGATACAGCTTCGCCGTGCAGAAATCGGGTGTACTTCGTCTCGGCCTCGAGCGCGTGCCCGAAGGTGTGGCCGAAATTGAGAATGCGGCGCAGCCCGGACTCCCGCTCGTCCGCGGAGACTACTTCGGCCTTGATCCGCACGGATTCGGAGATGATGTAATCCACCACCGAGGGTTCCTGCGCCAGGACTTCGGCCCGCCGGTCCGCAAGCGTGCGGAAGAGGGGCTCACTCACAATCAGGCCCGATTTGATGATTTCGTAAAGTCCGGCGCGGTATTCGCGGGGCGGCAGACTTCCGAGCACGGAGGGGTCGATCAGGACCGCGAGCGGCTGGTGGAAGCTGCCGATGAGATTTTTCCCGGCGACCAGGTTCACGCCTGTCTTCCCTCCGACCGCGGCATCCACCTGGGCGAGCAGAGTGGTGGGCACCTGGATCACGGGAATGCCGCGCATGAAAATGGCGGCCAGAAACCCGGCCATATCGGTGACGATTCCGCCGCCCACCGCGACAATGAGGCTCGAGCGGTCGCCGCCGCGCTCCACCATCTGCTCGGCGAGCTGCTCGATGGGCGCCAGACGTTTGTTGTCTTCGCCTCCGGTGAGAAAGAGGGTCTCGATCGGCCT
>CAZXCO010000560.1:0-11008 GCA_964639095.1 uncultured Solibacteraceae bacterium | reverse complement strand
CGTCGCGTTTGGCGCTGGTGGAATGATGGGACCTCGGATGGGTGTTCCGCGGCGTCGCCGTATTCTCTGTCGAGGAGTTCTGTGAAAGCGACGCCGTCTGCGCCATCGCGCCGCCAGCCAGCCCGATCATGAAGAGGGCTCCGGCTAAGACGGTACCTATTCTCATCTCACCTTCATGATGACGTATTTCCCGTCCGGCGGCGCGCCCTGCGCTGGTTACGGCTTCAGGAGAACGTCAGAACGAACTTTGCCCCGCCGTTCGAAGTAATATCGAGCGTTCCGCCCAACTGCCGCGCGAGGATATTGACGATGCTCATGCCCAGCGATTTGGGTCTTCGTGACGAGAGATCGGCCGAGAGCCCGACTCCGGTGTCCTCAACGGCCAGGCGGATCGTGTCTTCCTGCTTCCGGAGCGAGACGCGCACCTCGCCGCTCCGTCCGTTCGGAAAGGCGTACTTGAATGCGTTCGTCAGCAGCTCGTTCAGAATGAGGCCGCAGGGGATGGCGCGCTCGATATTCAGACGGATGGGCTCGAGGTCGAAGACGACTCTGATGCGCGCCGGGTCCGGGGCGTAGGAGCCCGAAACTTCCGAAGCCAGAGAGGACGCGTACTCGGCGAAATCGATGTCCTTGAGACTGCTCGATGCATAGAGCATCGCGTGAATCATGGCCATGGACTGCACCCGCTTGTGGCATTCGTCGAATGCGGCGGCCAGCGCCGGATCGTTGACCGCTCCCGATTGCATGCTCAGCAGACTGCAGATGATCTGCAGATTGTTGTTGACGCGATGGTGCACCTCCTGCAGCAGCAGCTCCTTCTCCCGCAAAGAAGCTTTGAGGTTTTCCTCGGCCTGTTTCCGCGCTTTGGCGGATTCGCTTTCGCGCCGCGCCCGGGTCACCGCTTGGGGGAGGCGGTCCAGACGATGTTTTAGAACGAAGTCTGTCGCGCCGTTGCGAAGCGTTTCCACCGCCAGTTCTTCGCCGAGAGAACCGGTTACGAAGATGAATGGCAACTGAGGGCATTTCTCGACCGCCAGGTCCAGGGCGGCCCGGCCATCGAACGACGGCAGCGAGTAATCCGCCAGAATCATGTCCCAGTGGCCGTGTTCCATGGCGTCGACAAAGGCCTCGCGGGTCTCAACGCGCGTCACATCGCAGTCCAGTTCCCGGCTCAACGCCCGCGAAACCAGCAGCGCGTCGTCGTCGCTGTCTTCGAGATGAAGAATTCTGATCCTTGTCTTGTCATTTCTTTACCGGCCCCGCGCCTGCCACGCCAGCGCACCCACCGGAGGGTGCTCGTTCAACACGAGCCAGTAGAGGCCGAGTTGCCGGACCGCTTCCACGAACTGCCCGAAATCGACTGGCTTGCGTACATAACTGTTGGCGCCGAGGCTGTAGCTGGAGAGGATGTCGTTATGCTCGTTGCTCGTCGTGAGCACGACCACGGGAAGAACCTTCGTTCGCGCGTCAGCCCGTATCCGGCGCAGCACTTCCAGGCCGCTCATCCTGGGAAGGTTCAAATCCAGCAGAACCAGCGGCGGCAGCGCGCGAGGGTCGCGTCCCTTCCACGCCCCGGTTCCGAACAGGTAATCGAGCCCTTCCTCGCCATCGTTGACCACCATCAGTTCACAGGCAATACTGCTCTTTTTGAACGCCATGACCGTCATCTCGACGTCATCCGGATTGTCATCGACGAGAAGAATGGGCTGTCTGCGTTGACTCATGTAAGACTCCCGGGTTTTGCCGCCGGAAGAGTCCAGCGGAAGGTCGCGCCCTGGCCGGCTGCGCTCTCGGCCCACACACGGCCGCCATGCCGGTCAACGACACGATAAACAGTGGCCAGACCGATTCCGGTGCCGGGGAACTTCGACGCCGGATGGAGCCGCTGAAAAGGTGTGAACAGACGGTCGGCATGGGCCATATCGAACCCCGCTCCGTTGTCGCGCACAAAGTAAGTACAGTTCTCCCCGCCGCAGGCGGCGCCGAATTCGATCACCGCGGAGGCAACGCCGGCGCTGAATTTCCACGCGTTGCCGAGCAGATTTTCCAGCACGATTCGCAGCAGCCTGCAATCCCCCTGGGCGAGGACCTGCTCCTGAATTTCCAGACGCACCGCCCGTCCGGGGTCGGTCTGCCGGAGATCGGCGGCGACCTCGTGCGCGATTTCCGAAAGGTTGACGCACTCCCGGCGCAGCTCGGCGCGGCTCACTTTCGAAAGCTGCAACAGGTCGTCGATGAGCTGCCCCATGCGGCGGGCCGCCGCGCGCACCCGCCCGAGGTAGTCCTGTCCTCTGGCGTCGAGTTGGCCGGAGTAATTCTCGAGAAGGGCCGCGCTGAACCCATCGATGCTGCGCAGCGGAGCCCGCAGATCGTGAGAGACGGAATAGCTGAATGCTTCCAGTTCCCTGTTCTTGCGCTCCAGTTCGTCGGCAAGGGCCGCGCGTGTTTCAGCCAGTTCACGGGCGGCGCGCGCTTCTCTCGCTTCGATCTCGGCCTGCAGCAACTGCTCTCGGATCCGGCGGTTCTCCTCCTGCGAAAAGCGGCGGCGCAGCAGGGCCCGGATTCTGGCCTTCAGCACCGCCATGTCGCTCGACTTGCCCACGAAGTCGTCCGCGCCCGCCTCAAGCGCGCGGGTCATATCCTCCCGGGTCTCGCTCGAAGTCAGCACGATGACGGCTGCATCCACCGCGCCCTTCATACGATTGATGCGACGGCAGGCCTCGATGCCGTCCATGCCCGGCATGATGAGATCGAGAATCACGCAGTCGAAGCGGTCCCGCTCCATGGTCTCGATCCCTTCAGGCGCGCTTGCCGCCTTTGACACCTCATAGCCCTCGACGCTCAGCGCCAGCGCGAGGCTTTCGAGCCACGTGGCGCTGTCGTCAACGGCAAGAATACGAGCGCGCCGGAAAAACGATTCCTGCGGCAGCCCGGCCGGACGTTCGCCGGCCTTGCGCAGCATGGCGCGCACACGCAGCAGCAGAATGTCGGACGGCACGGACTTCGAGACGTAATCGTCGGCGCCGCTGTCCAGGCCGGCCGGCTCCCCCGCCGCGTTTTCGCTTCCGGTCAGCATCAAAATCGGCGTGCCCCGGGCCGCCACATTCATTCGCACCTTGCGGCAAAGCTCGTCGCCCTGAATTCCGGGCAGGTGGTAATCGGCGACGATCAAGGCCGGCAACCGGTGGTTCAACTCTTCCAGGGCGGCCTCGCCGGTCGAGGTCCGGACTACCTCCCAGCCCTCGGCTTCGAGTAGCCACTGCAGTTGCAGAGCCTGTGTCTCGGAGTCTTCCACGACGAGGATCCGGGCTGGCATCACGCCACCTCCCGCAGCGGCGAAGTGAGATCGAGAATGCGGGGAGCAATGGCGGGAAGCGGCAGCGACTCGCAGACGGCCCCCAGGCGCACGGCCTCCGCCGGCATTCCGTACACCACCGCGGTGGATTCGTCTTCGGCGATCGTGTGGCCTCCCTGGTTCCGCAGATCCAGAAGCCCGTCCGCGCCGTCCTCTCCCATGCCGGTGAGCAGGATCCCGAGCCCCCGCGGGCCGAGTTCCGCCGCCATGGAACGGAACAACACCGTTCCCGAGGGTCTCTGGCCCCAGACCGGTTCGCCCTCATCGGCCGTCAGATTTTCCAGGCGGACTCGCAGGTGACGATCCGGCGCCGCCAGATAGATCTGCCCGGGGGACAGAGTCGTGGGCCTTCTGACGATCGTCACGCGAAATGGGCAGGCGCTTTCCAGCCAGGATGCGAAGTCTTCGAGAAAGCCGCCCGCGATGTGCTGCACGATCGCGATGGGAAGCGGGAAGCGCGGTCCGAGAGACCCCAGAAGCCGGGTCAGAGCGTTTGGCCCGCCGGTTGAACACACGATCCCCATCAGCCGGAAGTCGCCCGAGGCCGCGGGCCGCGCCCGGTCCATAGAGAACGTCCGCGGTTGAGGCGGGTGAAGGATCGCTCTGCGCCTGCGCACCAGTTTCACGGTGCTCATGATGACGATCTGGGTACAGATGCGCTCTGCCTGAGCGCTGTAGTCGCCGGCCGTCACGCCCGAGGGCTTTTCGAGTACCGTGAGAGCGCCCGCCTGCAGAGCTTCCATGGTGGCCCGGGAGCCGCTGCCTCCCGCGCCTGCCGAGATGACCACGATGGGCGTCGGTCGCTCGCTCATAATGCGCCGCGTGGCGTCGAGACCGTTCATACCAGGCAGGGAGATATCCATGGAAATCACGTCCGGCGAAATGCGGTCCAGAATGCGCAGCGCGTCCTCCGCGCTTCCCACGGCCGCCGCGATTTCGAGGCGGGGATCGCTCGCAATCGTGTGTTCCAGGAGCTGCCGCACCACTTTCGAGTCTTCGATGACGAGCACGCGGATCTTTTTCACAGGCGCGCTCCAGGGCGGATCGCGACCGGGAAACTCGGAATGGGACTGCGAAAGGGAAGTTTCACAGGACCTGCCGTACGGCGGAAAGGAGCTCCGCCTGATCGAATTTTCGTTTCACGATGTAAGCGCCGGCCCCTGACGACAGTCCCCGCGCCTGATCTTCCGGGCGGTCGAGCGATGTCACCAGAATCACGGGAATGCTTCCAAAAGCGGGGTCGCGCTTCAACACTTCGAGGAGACCGAATCCGTCGAGCCGCGGCATCTGGACGTCGGAGATGACGAGGTCGGCTTTCTCCGCCCGCAGCTTTTCGATGGCATCCAGGCCGTCGACCGCGATCCGCACCCGATAGCCGTATGCTTCGAGAATGCTCTTTTCGAGGGTCCGTGTGGTGAGAGAATCGTCCACCACGAGAATCGATGCCCGCTGCTTTTCACGTTCCGGCGCCGGCAGCGGTATCGGCTGCAACTCACGTGGAACCGGCGTCTCGAGCAATTTCCTTACGTCGAGCACGAACGCGATCGATCCGTCGTCCAGCAGGATTCCACCGGAGACCTTTCCATCCCGGGGTGCAGCCGGGCCGGGATCCAGCACAATTGCGTCCATCTCCTGCAGAAATGAGTCCACGCTGACCGCGGCCCGTTTCCCCGCGGCCCGCAGCACCATGACCTGCAGCGCTTCCGCTCGCCCGCCCGGAGCGGCCTCCGTGCCCACCAGATGATGCAGACTGACCAGCGGGACGGGCTGCTTGTCGAGGACGATGGCGGGGCGGCCCTCGATCAACTCGATGTTTTCCGGCCGGATCCGGTACAGGCGTTCGATGGCGCGAATCGGGATGGCGAAGCGGTCCGTGCCCGCGGCTGCCACCAGAAGCCGATGGGAGGCGATCGAGAGCGGAACGGAAATGCGAATTTGCATTCCTCCGCCTTCCGCCGGCCCGATCTCCACGTCTCCCTGAAGCCGGTGGACCGTCTCGTAGACCACCGACAGCCCCATGCCGCGGCCTGCCAGGTTCGTCACCACGCGGGAGGTGGAGAAACCTGGGCGAAACAGAACCCGGTAGAGCTGCTGAGCGGATGCGGCCGCCTCCGCTTCGGACAAAATGCCCTCGCGGACCGCGACCTCCGCCACCCGCGCGAGATCCACGCCGGCCCCGTCGTCTTCCACCAGAATGGTGAGGCGCTGGCCCTCCGTTTCGATGCGAAGCGTGACCAGACCCGCAGTAGGCTTCCCGGCTGCCGACCGCTCCTGCGGCGTCCGGATGCCGTGGCTCACTGTGTTTCGCAGCACGTGCATCAGCGGATCCTTCAGCGCCTCGATAACCCGGCGATCGACATACGCGCCGCTGCTGCATGTGAACCGCAGCTCGACCTCCTTCGACTCATCGCGCGCCAGATCGCGCACGATCTTCCGCATGCCATCGAGCAGCTCTTCGGCCGGGACCATGCGCGCCTGCCAGACATCCCGCTGGAGTTGCCGGCCAAGCCGCTGCATCGCCCAGGCGTTGTGCTGCTGAAAGCGGCGGGTGGCTTCGGCTTCCCGCCCGAGAGCGTGCACTTGTTTTTCCATCGAACGCAGAAAGGCGGCGGCGCGAACCAGGGCGGAATCCGCTCCCGCGCGCCGCAGCGCCGCGGCGGCGGCGCGATGCATCGATACCGTCTCCTTTTCAAGGGCCGCGAGCTGCGCGGCAATGCGTCTGAGACGATCCGTGACTTCGTCCTGCCGCAGGGACTCGCTCAGCAGACCGCTGGCGGAGCGAAGGACACCATCGAAATTCCGCGCCGCCACCCGCATCGTCTCGGGCGTCTCGAAAGACGGAACGGGCGCGGGAGAGGGCTCCGTCTTCGGCGCGTTTGCATCGGGCTCGAGGCCAAGCAACTGTTCAATGGCTCGTTGGGAGGGCCCGATACCCTGTGCGGGGCGGTTCTCGTTCAGACCCGCCACGCAGTCTTCGCTGGCGTCGAGCGCTCTCGAGATTACGCCGGCGACATGGCTGTCGAGCTGCAGGGCACCCTGGCGCACGCGGGCGAACAGAGTCTCAAGCCGGTGAGCCAAACCCTCCACGGCGGTCAACTCCACGGCGCGGGCGGCGCCTTTCAGGCTGTGAGCCCGCCGGAACGCTTCTTCGAGCGCCGAATCCGGAAGAGGAGTCTCCCCCTCAGTCACGGTGGTGACAAAGGAGCGGATCTGCTCGATGTGATCACGGTGCTCGACCTGAAAGGTGGCCAGCAGCTTCTGGCGGATGTCCTTCACGCGAGCGGCTCCTCAAAGCGGGAAAAGGCCCCGCCTCCCGCAAAACCCGTCATGACTCCTGCACCCGGTACCTCTCGATGGACTTCTGCAGTTGCTGCCCAAGCGCGGTCAGGTTGACGGCCTCCTTTTCGAGCTGTCGCGTGCTGGCCGCGGTCTGGACGATCGCCTGCCCGATATCGCGCATTGCCTGCATGACCTGCGAAAAGCCGACCTGCTGCTGTGCCGCGCCGGCCGCGATCTGCTGGAACGCCTGCACGCTCTGCTGGATGCCGTCGGCCATTTCGCGGATCGTCCGGTCGGTGGCCTCGGTCTGCTGTTTGCCCGTATCCACGCGCTTGACGGCTTCTTCGGTCAGCATCACCGAGCTGTTGATGCCCTTTTGTATGTCCCCGAGAATCGCTCGTACCTGTACGGTGGCTTCCCGCGACTGATCGGCGAGATTTTTCACTTCGCTTGCAATCACCGAGAAGCTGCGCCCGTGCTCTCCAGCGGCGGCCGCTTCTATGGCGGCGTTGAGCGCCAGCAGATGCGATTGTTCGGCGATGTCGTTGACGGTGGAAATGATTTCACCGATGGCCTGTGTTTTTTCGCTCAGCGCCACTACGTTCTCGGCCACGGCTTCGGCCTGCTCCCGAATGGATTCCATGTTCCGGGTCGCATCCTGGACCGCCTGCAATCCGGCATGGCTGGCCGCCGAGGCGGCTTCCGCGGTCGAGGCCACCTGCCGCGCGCGCTCGGAGATCTGGATTCCGGACTGCGTGACCTCCTCCATGGTCGTGGTGGTCTGCTGAATTGCTGCAGACTGTTCGCTCGATCCGGCGGCCTGCTGGCGGGTAGACGCCAGAATTTCCGACGCTGACGAGAGGAGATTGCCGGTGGCGAGGCGCGTCTGCGAGGCGACCTCTTTCAACCCGGCGACCATCCGGTTGAGATGTTCGGCCAATTCCCCCAGTTCGTCGCTCCGCCCGGCCGCCGCCCGCTGCGTCAGATCGCCCTCGCCGACCTTGCTCACGAACCCCATGAATACAGCGAGGGGAGCCGTAATGGAGCGCTGTACAACGAGGCCAGCCGCCGAGACAAGCACCAGCACGAGCAGCCCGCCATAAATCATGGCGGAGCGCGAAAATGCAGCCGTCGACTTCGCCTCCCGGTCCCGCTCATCCAGAAGCTTGTCCAGGTCGCTGCTGAGTCCCGCCATGATGTTGCGCGCCTCGTCCATCGCGGTCTTGCCCTTGTCCGTGAGAATTTCCTCCGTGGCCGCGCGCTCCCCGCTCCGTCTTCGCAGATCGATGATGACGGCGACTTCAGCCAGCTTGGTGGCCGCCACGGTCCGCAGGCGCGCGACGCGCTGCTGCTGGTCGGGATTGCCGGCAGTCAGGGCGCGGAGGTTCTCGAGATCGCGATCGATGGTTCGGAGACCTGACTGGTACGGCGCGAGATAAGGCTCTTCGCCGGTCAGTACAAAACCGCGCTGGCCGGTCTCGACGTCTTTCAAAGAGGAGTCAACATCCTGGATGGCCTCCTTCACCTTGTGGGCGCGGGCGACCAGGTCGGCGCTGTCCACCAGATCGGACATGCCTCTGTAAACGACGATTCCGACCGCGCACGTCACCACGAGCGCCACTCCGTATCCGGCCAGAATTCGTGCACCGATGTTCAGTTTCATTTCAGACTTCCTCCCGCGAATCGATTCGGGCCATGACTGCATCCAGATTCAGCAGAACCAGCGGGCCCGGGGCGACTCCTCGCGCATACTTCCCCGCGGATTCCGGCGGCAGTTCCTCCGGCCGGATCTCGCGCACCTCGTCGATCCGGCCCACCTTCAGACCGATTTCCGGCACGCGGCGGCGCAACAGCAGAACAAAATATGTGTCGTCCGGCGGGCCGCCGGAAAGGGCAAGCAGACGGGCGAGGTCAAGCACAGCGCGCAATTCACCGCGCACATTGATCACACCGGCAAAACAGGGCGGGGAACCCGGCGCGGGCGTGCAGCCCCCGAGCGGTAACACTTCCGCGATCTCCTGCATTTCGATGGCGTAACGCTCCTGTCCGAGCCGGAAAACCAGTACGGCCTGACCGGGCTTGCGCACTGCGCGATTTGCGCCTTTTTCCGCCATCCGTGCTGCTCGCGCGCGGTACGCCGCGTCGATCCGTTCCGGGTTTTCGCTGAGGGCTGCGTTCAGGGCGCGTTCGCTTGCGCGCAGGCGCTCGCGCACGGCTTCCCAATCGATGCGGGCCCTCGTCATACGCGCTCCCGCAGGGTCTCGACGTGCATTCCCGCGAGACTTCTGAGCTCGGCGGCGGTGATGCCGTCCCCGTAGTCCAGAACGTCGGCGTCATCGCGGCCGCGCAGCAGATCCACCACCCCTTCGAAGCACTTCGCGGCCCCGCGCAGATCACCACGCGACTGGAGCAGGAGCCCGAGGTAATACGGCGGCAGTGCCGCGTTCCGGTCCAGCTCGATGGCCCGGCGAAGCGATCGCTCGGCTTCGACGTGCCGCTGCATCTGGTCAAGCACCAGACCGCGGTAGAAATGGAGGGTCGCATTCCGGCCTTCCTTTTCGATCAACTCTTCACAGCGCCGGACCGCGCTCTCCCAGGCCCCGCAGTCGGCCTGCCGCCGGATTTCTTCCAGTTCCTGCGGGAGCGTTCGGGCAGCGATGGCGGGGCGCGGCCGGAAAGGCCCGGAATCGAACGAATTCGGACGCGAAAGCTCGGGCGCCGGGGACAACAACGCTGTGACGTGTCTATTGTTCCGGGTCCCTCCGGCGGAAGCCTCGGGCCGCTGATAGAGCGTCACGCCGGGCGCGTTCACCATCCGGAAAGAGGTGAAAAACGTCATATTCGGCTCGCTCGGACCGACCAGCAGCCAGCCGCCCGGAACCAGGCAGTCGAAAAACTGCCCGATCATGGCCCGCATGCGATCCGGACCGAAATAGATCATCACGTTGCGGCAAACGATCAGGTCGAAGCCGGAAAGGCTGTTGACGAGCGACGGAAACGGGTGCTCGACGAGGTTGTGGTATTGAAAGGACACCCCCTCGCGGTATTCGGGCAGGAGAGTCCAGCGCGTTCCCTCCTTGCGGAAACAACGGCTTCGGACGTAGTCGGGCGTGGAACGAAAGGCCCATTGTTCGAATCTCGCCTGCCGCGCCCGGGTCAAACTGATCTTGTTGATATCGGTTCCGAGGATGGACACCTGCCAGCCCTCGAGGGCCGCGGCCATTTCGGTCTTGAGCAGAATGGCGAGCGAGTACGGCTCCTGCCCGTCGGCGCAGCCGGCGCACCAGATCCGCAGGGACCGCTTCTCCCGATTCCGTTCGATCAGGCCGGGCAGAATCCGGTCGCGCACGGCATCGAAATGCTCCGGGTGGCGGAAGAAGCAGGTTTCCCCGATGGTGATCGCTGCGATCAGCGCGTCCGATTCCGCGCGGCCGCGTACCGGATCGCGAAGGACTTCGAGATACGAACCGCAATCGTGCAGGCCGATGGACGCGAGGCGGGCGCCCAGACGTTGCGCAAGGTCCGAATCCTTGTCGTCGTAATAGGCGAGCCCGGTGGAGCCGACCACGTGCTCCTTCAACTGCGGATAGAACGGATCGCGCACCAGTTCCTCCGGCGTGACCAGATGCGGCGTCACTGACTCGCGGACTCCCAGCTCCGCAGACGCTGCTCCGCCAGCGCCTGAAATCCGGCGAGCGCCGCCCGCTCCTGTTCCAGTAAGATGCGTTCGGGCGACAGCAAATGAATCACTTGCCCGCCGGCGGACACCTCCGCCTGCGCGCATCCGTTAAACGAATCGCTGGGCGCGACCGGTACCAGAGCGCCCGGGGGAACCGCGAGAACGTCGCTGACCCGATTCACCAGCAGCGCGCTCCGGCAATCGGCGATGCCCTTCAGGAGAATCAACATGGAATAGAGTCCCGGAGGCTGCTCCGGGAGATGGAAGAGGCGGTCCAGGCGCCAGACCGGCACGGCCGTCCCCGCCAGGTTGAGGATTCCCTCCACCGCGGCGGGCAAGCCTGGCGGGCGCAGCAGATGGGCCATGGGCGCGATGCGCTCCACTGTCTCAAGCGGGATGGCCGCGAGCTGGCCCGCCAAATGAAATGTCAGCAGAAGGCGCTCCGGCTCCGGCTGCAATCTTCCCTCCTCATGGCTAAGTGGACAATCCAGCGTTTTATCTCCAGGGATTATTCGTGGAAGGGAAAAACTTTAGTGCGTTGAAGGGTTTTTTCCGGGCCAACGCTCTTTGGAGCTGTGGATCTTTCCTTATCAGACGGCGGACCGGATACGGGGCTGCCGGTTCGCTGACTATTCGATGCGGACATCCCAGATCTGCGGGTTGGCCTTGCCCTCGGTGTATTCGGTCACCGCATA
>CAZXCO010000559.1:0-1955 GCA_964639095.1 uncultured Solibacteraceae bacterium | reverse complement strand
TCGATGCGCTGATCAAGGCGATCCTTTCGGCGCCGACGCGCGAAGATTTCGTCGTCGCCGTGCGCGCCTATGACCGCGTGCTCATTTCCGGCTACTACGTCGTGCCGTTCTTTTATCTGCCGGACGTGTGGGTGGCGCGCTGGAGCCGCATCGAGCATCCGGCGACGGCGCCGCTCACCGGCTATGCGCTGCCGGCCTGGTGGGCAAAGCCCGGCGGCTGAAGCCGCGAACGTTGCCCGCGGTGGCGTTTCGCCCTATCTGGTCGAGCCATGAACCAGCCCTCCCCCACTCCCTTCACCATCGACGTCGTGTCCGATGTCGTCTGCCCCTGGTGCTATCTCGGCGAGCGCCGCCTTCAGCAGGCGATCGCCGCGCTGCCGGACATAGCGATCGCCGTGCGCTTCCGGCCCTATAGCCTCGATCCCAGCGTGCCGCCGCAAGGCGAAGACCGTGCCGCCTACGTCATGCGCAAGTTCGGCAGCCCGAAGGCGCTCGATGCCGCGCACCAGCGGCTGGAAGCGATGGGGCGCGAGGCGGGAATCGATTATCACTTCGACCGCATCACACGCTCTCCCAACACGCTCGATGCGCATCGCGTCGTGCGCTGGGCCACCGAAGCCGGCAAAGGCGCCGAGATGGTCGATCGCCTGTTCGCCGCCTACTTCAGTGAGGGCCGCGACGTTGGCGATCACCGCACCCTCGGCGAGCTCGCGACTGAGGTCGGGCTCGACGGCGCCGCGATTGCACAGCGGCTCGGCACCGAGGACGACAAGGACAGCGTGAAGGCCGAGATCGACGAGGCCTACCAGATCGGTGTCACCGGCGTGCCGACCTTCATCCTCGGCGGCCGCTACGGCGTCGTCGGCGCCCAGTCGGTGGCGGCGCTGACGGATGCGATCAGGCAGGTGGCGGAGAAGGTAAAGGCGGAGGGGTGACGGCGGCTCTGCCGGAGCCCGTCTGAGAAGCAGGGTCCTAAACTTGTGCTGCGACTCCTTCGGCCGGATGGATTCCGGGTTACCGGCTGCGCCGGTCCCCGGAATGAGCGGAGGAGGAGTGAAATGACGGCTTCAATGTAGGCCGCTCATTCCTGCGGAAGCAGGAATCCATCTATGCTTCGTTCGGGAGGCACGGATGGCGTTTTATGTCTACCTGATGGCCAGCGGCAAACGAGGCACTCTTTATGTCGGGATGACGGACGATCTCGTTCGTCGGGCTTGGGAGCACCGTGAAGGCGCTGTCGGCGGGTTCACGAAGAGATATGGCGTGAAGCTTCTTGTCTGGTTCGAAGAACACCCGAGCCGCGAATCTGCCTTTGAGCGTGAACAATCGATCAAGCGATGGAAACGCGAGTGGAAGATCGATCTTTTTCGCCAAACAAACCCGGATTGGCGCGACCTGTTTCCCGAACTCGGGCTCGGCTGATCCGTAAAATAGATTCCGGGTTGCCGGCTGCGCCGGCCCCCGGAATGAGCGGAGAAGAGAGTGAATGACGGCTTCAATTTGCGCCGCTCATTCCTGCGAAAGCAGGAATCCATCTTCCTTGAGACCTGCAGAATCGGACGGCACGCGTTTGTCGTGATCCGCTTCTCGAACTCGGGCTCTGCTTCTCCCGTTAGATAGATTCCGGGTTGACGGCCGCGTCAGTCCCCGGAATGAGCGGCGAACCCCTAAGCCGCTTTCTTCTTCCCATCCCCCGCGAGCTTGGCCAGCACGCCGACGATGCCGGCGGTGCCTTTGAGGCGGCCGCCGACCTCGCCCCAGTCGCGCATGAAGACCACCGACTGATCGGGGCGGACACGCGCTTCGGTGTTGCGCTCGCTGAGCCAGCGGAGCAGCGCAGCGGGATTCGGAAAGGCGTTGTTGCGGAACGTGACGACCGCGCCCTTCGGCCCGACGTCGACCTTCTCGATGTTGGCGCGGCGGCAGAGCACCTTGATCGAGACGATCTCGAGCAG
>CAZXCO010000558.1:0-3177 GCA_964639095.1 uncultured Solibacteraceae bacterium | reverse complement strand
AAAAGTATCGGTCGTTTTCGACGACGGTGTGCGTGGGTTGGACGATCTTTCCTTCGAAGTCCGCCAGGGCGAAACCCGGCTTATTCTCGGAGCGGCGGGCAGCGGGAAGACGGTCCTGCTCAAAACCGCAATGGGGCTGATTCGCCCCTCTTCCGGGCGTGTGTTCCTGTTCGACGAAGACGTCACGGACAAGCCCGAAGTCCAGTTGTTCGACGTTCGTAGCAAAATTGGCATGCTTTTCCAGGAAAGCGCCTTGTTCGATTCCATGACCGTCGCCCAGAACGTGGCCTATCCTCTTCTTAATCAAAAGGCCATTCAAATGCCCCGTGAAAAGATGGAACCCGCCGTGCGCAATTCGCTGCGGTTCGTGGAACTGGAGCAAACGATGGACCGCTACCCGAGCGAGCTGTCGGGAGGCATGCGCCGCCGCGTGGCCATCGCCCGCGCCGTCGTGAACCGACCACCCCTGCTGCTGTACGATTCCCCCACCGCGGGGCTCGATCCCATCACGGCCCACACCATCATTGCTCTGATCATCAAGGAGCGCGACGTGGACGATACGACGGCGCTCGTTGTCACCCATCGCTATCAGGACGGGAATCTGGTGGCCAATTTCCGGTACAATCCGGACAGTGGCCGTCTCGATCCCGCAGGTAAAACCGGAACAAACACGGTATTCATGGTGATGCGTGACGGGCGTCTGATTTTCGAAGGAAGTCAGACGGATCTGGAGGCTTCCGGGGACCCGTACGTGTCCAAATTTGTGAAACGTCCCGAAAAGGACGCCGCCTGAATTATGGCCTCCGCCAGGAAAGTCCAGTGGGCACAGTTACGAACCGGGATCCTCGCCGCGGTAGCCATGATCATCGCGGGAGTATTGATCTTTCTCCTCACCGGACAAACCAATATATTCGGGGGCGATTTCCATCTGAGAACCTACATGGAAGACTCCGCCGGCATGGTCGCCAACGACCCCGTCCGTGTCAACGGCATTCTGACGGGATATATCGGCAGTATCCGGCTCTCGGGGTCGCGCGATCCCAAGCGGACCGTCGAAATCGACATGGTCATTCAGAGAAAGTATCTTGACCAGATTCCGGAAGACTCGAAAGCCGCTATCAGCGCCGCCAATCTTCTCGGGTCGAAGTACATCAATATTACGAAGGGGACGCACCCGAAGCACGTTCAGCCGGGCGGTGAAATCCAGTCGCTCCAGACACAGGACATCCCGGAAATTCTCGCGCAGAGTTCGAGTCTGCTGGCCCAGTTTCAGTCGATTCTCGGACGTCTCGATGGCCTGCTCGCGGTGGTCGAAAGCGGCCAGGGAAATATCGGTAAGCTCATCAAGGACGACACCCTCTACGACCGTCTGAATTCCATCGCCGGGGAAGTGGATCAACTGGTGAAGGACGTCAGGAACAGCAACGGGACGGTGAGCCATCTGCTCTACGACGATACGCTCTATAACGATATCCGCAAGCCCATTCAGAGGCTCGACGAGATGCTCGCCCAGGTGCAGCAGGGCAAGGGCACGGCCGGGAAGCTGATCTACGATCCGGCCATCGCTGATGAAACCCGCGGAGCCGTCACCGACGTAAAGCAGATGCTGGATAACCTGAAGGCCGGCAAGGGCACGGCGGGCCAGTTGCTGACCGACGACCAGGTAGCCGATCAGCTCAAACTGATCAGCCAGAAGGTGAACACCCTCATCGACAAGATCAACTCGGGCCAGGGCACGATCGGCCAGCTCGTGGTGAACCAGCAACTCTACGATTCGATCAATGGCACCACGACCGAACTGCACGCGCTGATTCGCGACATCAGGATGAATCCGAAGAAGTTCCTGCGCATTAAACTGGCGCTGTTCTGAGCCGGCGCTCTGCGGCGGCTTACTTACGGCCGGCGCTCCGCGGCTTACTTTCGGCCGGCGCTCCGCGCCAGGGGGACTGGCGGAGCGGCGACGACCTCCGGTTCCGGAGGCGGCGTCTTCCGGGGGCGGGCATTGAGATGGGCGACCACCAGATCGCGATAAGCTTTCGCGAATTTGGGTGTGCCGGGTTTCAGTCCGTTGGCGGCGACCTGATCTTCAGTCACCTCCTGCGCCAGCGGCAGATACTTCTGGTAGTAACTCCGGATTCGATCCTGCACAATGCGATGCCCCGATCCGTACAGAACCATCAACACCTCGTCGGACGTCGCGGCTTCCAGCGCATCATAAACATGCGATGGCTTCGTGATGCGGGCCGACTTCAGGGCCGATTCCAGCTTCCCCGCCTGAGACTCCAGTTTCCGGAACAGATCGGATTCCGGCTTCGGCAGTTCGAAGGCTCGCAGCACATCTCCCTTTTCACGAGGAGTCATCTTCTCCGTCATGACGGCCAGAAACGCGAGCCAGCCGCCTTTGGTGCCGGGTGGGATCACGGTGTGGGCCAGTTTCCCGAGTTTCGAGAGCCCGGCTGCGTTCAGCTTCGCTCCCGTCAGAGCCGGTGAAATCAATTTCAAGAGCCCGAGACGATCGAAGGCCTCCATGCCTGCAACGGCATTCTCGCTTTCGGAAAGCGCGCGGATCTCCGCCGCTAGGGACGAGACGGGCGCCGACTGCTGATACTGGTCCGACAGCGCATTCTCGAGCTGCATCTGTGTCCGCGGCGTGATTTCAAAACCCAGGACATGCTGGAACCGGATCAGCCGGAAAATCCTCGACGGGTCATCGAAGAATGCGTATGGGTTCGTTGTGCGCAGTTCGCGATTGACGAGGTCCGCCTGGCCGTTGGTGGGATCGATCAGCAGACCGCGGGAACCACGGTTCAGCGAGAGGGCCATCGCATTGATGGTGAAGTCGCGCCGCAGAAGGTCTTCATGAATCGTGGCGCTCGTCACCTGAGGCTTGCCGCCGGGTTTGGAGTACTTCTCGAAACGGGCATTCGATACTGAAGCACGGACTCCACCGGCGAGTTCGAGTTCCACGAAACGCTTGAGACTGTCCTCGGCGAGGACTGCGCCCCCCGATGCCTGCGCGAGCGATTTCCCCATTCGCAGGGCGTCCCGATCGACCGTGAAGTCCAGATCGACAATTCGCGCCCCGCGCAGCGTGTCGCGCATGGCGCCGCCGGTGAGCCAGACGTTCATGCCGGCTTCGCTCGCAACGCGCTGGATCTCGTTCACGACCCGGTTTTG
>CAZXCO010000557.1:0-1985 GCA_964639095.1 uncultured Solibacteraceae bacterium | reverse complement strand
GAAGCCTGCCGGGCCTACCCTCTGCGGCCGTGGGAAAAGCTCACGTTCGAATACGTACTCCTCCGGGGAGTCAACGATACGGATGCCGATGCGCGGCGCGTGGTCCGGCTGCTCGCGAATCTCAACTGCAAGGTGAATCTGATCGCGCTGAATCCGGGTCCGGGCATACCGTACGAGACACCAGATCCCGAAAGAGTCGAGGCCTTTCAGCAGGAGATCGTGCGCCGCGGCATCCCGTGTTTTCTCCGCAAGCCACGCGGCCTTGATATATTTGCTGCCTGCGGGCAGCTCAAACGGAATAACGCTTGAAAGTCATCGTTCCACACCACACAACAATTGAAGAAGCGATCCGGATCGTCGACCGGTCGGCCGACGATCTGTTCGAGGGCGCAGGCGGCGGTTCGGTCGAGCTGGCCGATCGGAAGAAGCAGTGGGCCGGGTCCCGTATGAACTTTTCCCTGACGGCTCGGCTTGGCTTCATCGCGATGCCGATCTCCGGGATCGTCGTCGTGGATGCCTCGGAAGTCACGGTCCATTGCGAGCTGCCAGGTCTGGTGAAAACCTTCGTCGGCGAAGAAAAGATTCGTGCCGGAATCGAGGGAAAAGTGCGCCGGATGCTGCGAAGCCCGGCCACACCTCCCGCCTGAAACACCTGGCGGAGCTTTACCTGCCTGAACGACCTGCCCGAATGGCCGATGCCCGTGGGCTCTCGGCCAGGCCATGCTTGGGGCATGGCAGCAGAAAACTTTCTCGTTGAACTTTCCAACGATCTGGCGCGCGCGGTGGATGCGGGTCAGCGTTCCGTGGTTGCGGTACATGGGCGGCCGCAGGTTCCCTCGAGCGGGATCCTCTGGCGTCCCGGGGTCGTTGTGACCACCGACCACACGCTGAAGCGCGACGAGGACATCACGATTACCCTGCACGACGGCCGCAGTCTGCCGGCTTCGGTCGCCGGACGCGATGAATCGACCGACCTCGCCGTTCTGAAGCTCGCCGAGGGCGCGGGCGAGGCGGCGAAAACGGTTCCCGACGCATCCATTCAGGTAGGGAATCTCGTGCTTGGTCTTGGGAGACGGCTCGGAAACGGCATCAGCGCGAGCTTCGGCGTGCTCAGCACCGCGGGCGGCCCGTGGCGGACGTGGCGCGGCGGTCAGATCGACCGGTTCCTGCGCCCGGATATCAGCATCTACACCGGATTTTCCGGCGGCGCTCTGGTGGATGCGGCGGGCGGCATCGTCGGACTCAATACGTCCGGCCTGACCCGCGGCGCCGGCGTGACAATTCCCGCCTCCACAGTCTCGCGGGTCACCGAGGAGCTCCTTGCGCGCGGCCGCGTGCGCCGCGGGTTTCTCGGGATCGGGATGCACCCGGTGGAACTGCCGGGCGGCGGCAGAGGGCTCGTGATTCTTTCGCTCGAGCCGGGCGGCCCGGCGGCCCGGGCCGGAATCGTTGTGGGGGACGTGCTCCTTACGCTTCGCGGCGAGGCTGTACCCGATACCGACGCCGTGCAGTTGCACCTCGGACCGGAATCGGTGGGGGTTCCGCTGGCGGCCGGAATTCTGCGTGGGGGTGCGCCGATGACCATCGAGATCACTCCCGGCGAACGGCCGGTGCGTGAGTGATCCGGGTCCTGATCGCGGCTTCGTCCCCGGTCGTCCGCGCGGGTCTGAAAACGATTGTGGAGGCCGCGGGAGCGATCGCCGCAGGCTCGGCGAGCGGGGGCGAACTGGTGGAACTCGCGCTGGAACTGCACCCCGACGTCATCCTCTGGCAGGTCGGGCCGGAGGATGACGCGGCCTCCCTGTTGCGTGCGCTGGCGGATTACAATCCGGTGCTTCTCGCCTCCGGCGGGGCACTGGATCTGATTCGCGTGGGCGCGCACGGTGTTCTGCCGCCCGACGCTGCACCGGACCGGATCGGCGTCGCTCTGCGCGTGGCTGCAAGCGGGCTCGGAGTCTTCACGCCGGAGGATTTCGACGCCGGCG
>CAZXCO010000556.1:0-4286 GCA_964639095.1 uncultured Solibacteraceae bacterium | reverse complement strand
GACTCGAGCCGCGGCGGCTGGGCCTTTTACATCATCCGCAGGAATGAGCAAAGCGGGAAGCGCCTCGCCGCGTCGGCAGGATGCGCGGCCTGCCATGAAAAGAACGGAGCCACCGATACGACCTTCGTTCAGTTCTATCCGACCCTGATCGACGCGGCGAAAAAGGCAGGCAATTTCAAAGACACCGGCGACGTCGTCATGAACAAGGCCGGAAAGTAATTTCAGGCCGGTGTATTCTCCTTCAGAAACCGGGCGATCTCTTCCACTTCCGCATCGGCCATCCGGAAGACGCCCGCGCCGATGATGCCCTCCACCTGCTTCGGCGAGCGCAGGCCCACAATCGCGCCTGTGACTTCGGGACGGCGCAGCGTCCAGGCCAGCGCGACTTCCGCCGGCGTACGGCCGTGGCGGTTGCCGATTTCGCGCATCCGCTCCACCAGATTGAGATTGCGCGTGAGCAGCGGCTCCTTGAAATTGATCGTGCGCTGGCGGAAATCGTCTTCGGGCATATTCGCGACCCGCTCTTTCGTCATAGCTCCGGTGAGCAGGCCGGACTTCATGGGCGAGTAAACGAGGACGCCGATATTGTGCTGCGCGCAATACGGGAGAATTTCGGGTTCGATGTCGGGCGACAGGATCGAATAGGGCGGCTGCAGGGACGTAATCGGGGCGATGTTCCGGGCGCGGTCCATGTGGGCCGTTTTGAAGTTCGAGACGCCGATCCAGCGGACTTTGCCTTCCTTCTGCAATTCCGCCGCGGCCGCCCAGCCTTCCTCGATTTCGCCTTCGGGATCGGGCCAGTGGATCTGGTAAAGATCGATGGTATCGATCTGCAGTCGCCGCAGGCTCTCTTCGCATTCGCGGCGGATCGACTCGCGCTTCATCGAACGGGTGACCTCGCGTTTGGGATCGGCGGGATCCCAGACCAGCGTGCATTTGGTGAATATGTACGGTCTCGCGGCGCGGCCTTTGATGGCGCGGCCGACGATTTCTTCGGAGTGGCCGAGGCCGTAGACGGGCGCTGTGTCAATCCAGTTGATGCCATTGTCGAGCGCGGCATGGATGGCGCCGATGGAGTCTTTGTCATCCTGCGGCCCCCAGGCGAAGGGAAGCCCGCCGCCTCCGATGGCCCATGCGCCCACGCCGAGCGGGGTGATCTGTAAGTCGCTGTTTCCAAGTTGTCTGGTCTGCATGAGGAGTCTGTATTAGTGAAGCATAACGGACCTCTTTTCCGGGCTTGCAGACGGGAACGAGAGTGGATTCACGAAGTTTCCCGTCCTTGGCGCTGCCGGATCGATCTGCTGATATATCGGACTGTTGATATACTGATCCCCTTTCTGAACCGTGGTCACCCCGCAGTGGCGCGGTTCCGGGGAGGCGCACACGTGATCCGATCCATATCGACAGCCAGTCTCCTGGCTGGCACGACTCTGTTTTGCGCAGCTTTTGCACAAAGCGTGGGCGCCGGGCGGGCGGGTGCCGCCAGGCAGGCCGGTTCAGTAAAAACGATTCCGGCATCCGACTGGCCCGCGTTCAATCGCGATCTTGCCGGGACGCGCTTTTCTCCTCTGACTCAGATCAACACGCGAAACGTCGCGACGCTGAAAAGGGCCTGGGGCGTTCCGCTGAGAATATCCGGAGCGGAAGTCACACCGCTGGTCGTCAACGGCGTCATGTATCTTCCCGCGGACAGGCGGGTCATGGCGCTCGATGCGGAAACAGGCCGGGAGATCTGGCGTTATGATCTGCCCAGCGGCGCGCCTTCCAGACGCGGCGTCGCTTTCTGGCCGGGAGATCAGGACGATCCGCCGCGCGTCATCTTCACGGTCGATCGCCGGATGATTGCCCTGAATGCGAGGACAGGAAAGATCGATCCGGGCTTCGGCAAAGAGGGCGAGGTCGATACCGGAATCGCTTACAATTCGCCGCCGACCGTGTACCGGAATCTGATCTTCATCGGCGCCAACGTGGGCGAAATTCAGGCGCCCGGGCAGCCGGGCAACACGCGCGCCTACGACGCGCGCACCGGAGCGAAGGTGTGGGACTTTCATTCCGTGCCGCAGCCCGGCGAAAAGGGGCATGAGAGCTGGGAAGGCGACGGCTGGAAGGACCGCACCGGCGTCAACAACTGGGGATTCCAGTTGACCGTCGATGCGCAGAGAAATATCGTTTATACGAATTTCGGCAGCCCTGCCAGCGATTACTATGGCGCCGATCGCAGGGGCGACGACCTCTTCGGCAATTCGGTGGTGGCTCTGGATGCGGATACCGGCAAAATGAAGTGGTATTTTCAGGCCGTACACCACGACATCTGGGATTTCGATCTACCGCCATCGCCGAGCCTGCTGGATGTCACGGTCAACGGAAAGCGAATCCCCATCCTCGCGCAGACGGGGAAAGTCGGTTACATGTACATCCTGAACCGGGAAACGGGCAAGCCGGTCTTCGGGGTCAGGGAAACGCCTGTTCCTCAAAGCAAGGTCCCGGGTGAGCAGACTTCACCCACTCAGCCGATCCCCGTAAAACCCCCGCCATTCGGGCGTATGAGCTTCCGCATGGACGACCTGGTGACGGCCGCGGATACGACGGAAGAACATGCGGCTGCTTGCCGCGACCTGGTCGGGAAGAGCGGGGGTGCCTACAACGAAGGACCGTTTTCTCCGTGGGTCTATCGGGCTCCCGGGGCTCCACCGGTTTCGAGCGTCATCTTCCCCGGAGCCATCGGAGGCGCCAACTGGGGCGGCATCGCCGCCGATCCGCGCCTCGGATATTACTTCGTCTATACGAACGAATACGCCAGCCTCGGATGGATCGAGAAGCAGAAAGAAGGATCGCGAGTCCCCTACCAGCAGGCCAGTATTCTCGGCGGCCCGTTCACGTCGAAATTCCGCTGGACGAGACGCGATGAAAAAGGGCATGTTCTCGAAGAGCAGAGCTGGCCGTGCCAGAAACCACCATGGGGCCGCCTGACGGCAGTGAATGCGGCGACCGGAGATTTCGTCTGGCAGGTGCCCCTCGGAGTCACGGATGAATTACCGCAAGGCAAGCAGCACACGGGACGAATCGGCGCGGGTGGTCCGATCTCGACGGCCGGAGGGCTGATCTTCATCGGCGCGACTAATGACCGCCGCTTCCGCGCCATCGACTCGAAGACCGGCCGGCAGCTCTGGGAGGTCAGACTGCCAGGTACCGCCTCCGCTGTGCCGATTACTTATCAGGGCAAGAACGGAAAGCAGTATGTCGCGGTGACTTATGCGAACGGCCACGCGGGCATCTCGAATCCCGACGCCAACAAGGACGACGACGCTCTGATTGTCTTTTCGCTGCCGTAAATCGGACCATCTTTCTCTTTCAGGTGCGGGCCTTAAAAATCTCGTTTATTGGTTTGATATATCATTCGTGCGGGATATTCCCGCTTACTCCGCGATTTTCGATTGCGCTGTAAACGGCTTCCGGGAAGTGCGCTTGAACGACCTGTTTTCGGGCCCGCCGTTCTCCTCAAACAATTTTCTCCGCAGGGTCTTGACACCTGTTTTGGCGTTGATATATCATCCAAGCCTTCAGGGGGAATTTCGATGAAACTTCGACAGTTCCACGCCCTGCTTCCGGGCACGCTTGCGGTTGCGATTGGAGTCCTTGGGGCGCTTGCTTCGATTGCTCAGACCGCCCCTCCCTCGTCTAAAGTTGCGAAATCCCCGGCGAAAACGTGGACGCCTCCGAAGACGCCATGGGGCGATCCCGATCTGCAGGGAGTCTGGCCCGGTAC
This sequence comes from uncultured Solibacteraceae bacterium, assembly GCA_964639095.1. Lineage (GTDB taxonomy): Bacteria > Acidobacteriota > Terriglobia > Bryobacterales > Bryobacteraceae > BOG-234. The sequence goes on along the minus strand of CAZXCO010000556.1, from coordinate 520 downwards.
GGCGCTGGTCGGCATCCCTCTGGAGCGTCCGAAACAGTTCGGCACCAGAGCCTACCTGACGGAACAGGAACTGGAGCAGAAAAAAGAGTTTGCAAAGAAGCAGGCCGAGATCGACTCCAAAGAGTTCGTCGATCACAATCCGCTGGTCGGCCGCGGCGGGTCGTTCACGACGTGCGCGCAGGATCCGGAGCGATGCGCGAACGGGGTCCGGATCGGTCCGCCGAACTACTGGGATGAAAGGGGCACACCAAACCGGCGGACCTCACTGGTCATGGATCCGCCGGACGGACGCATTCCCCCGTTAACGCCCGAAGCGCAGAAGGCTGCGGCCGACCGTGCGGCAGCCAGACGGGCGCGCCCGTGCTCGAGAACCGCTGCAGGCTGCCACGATTCCTGGGAAGACGAAAGCCTCTGGGATCGCTGCATCACGCGGGGAACCGTAGGATCGATGGTGCCCAACACTTACAACGAAGGCAACCAGATCGTGCAGGCTCCCGGCTACGTGGTGCTGCGGCCCGGC
>CAZXCO010000555.1:0-2095 GCA_964639095.1 uncultured Solibacteraceae bacterium | reverse complement strand
CATCTCGGCGGCGCGGCAGGCGCTCAGAATCCGGCCGGACTATGCGGAGGCGTGGAACAACATGGCAGCCGCGTATAACGCAATGTCCCTGTGGGATCAGGGGATCGCCGCCGCGCGCCAGGCCATTCGCCTCAAGCCCGATTTCCAGCTCGCGAAAAATAATCTCGCATGGGCGGGAGCGCAAAAACGTAAATCGGAAGGATCGGCCGGCCGGCCCTGACCCATCCCGCACGACCGCTTCCGGATACCGGTTTCCTGGTATCGAATCGGACATCCCGTCTCATCCGGCCGCAATTCGCCTCGCGCCCCGTGCATCAAACAAAGGTAGGGGATCCAATGAACTATCCGGTCCTGACCTTTGTTTTCCTCGCCGCTTCCGCCAGCGCCTTCGGCCAGCATCTGATTGTGACTGCGGAGGGCCGCGGTGGCGCTGCCCCGCCTGAAGTCATCCGCGACGACGTGTCGGTCGAACTGAATCGGCGCCCCGCCCGGGTGGAGAAATGGGTACCGTTGCGGGGCAGCGAGGCGGCTCTGCAACTCTACATCGTGATCGATGATGCAGCCGACCCGGACCTGGGCCTTCAGTTCAATGACCTGAAGAGCTTTGTCGGTGGGCAGCCCGGAACCACGGAAATCGGTCTGGCCTACCTGCGAAACGGCGCCGCGAACATCGTCGCGCCCCTCACCGCGAACCATGCGGAGTTTGCGAAAGCTCTGCGAATTCCGCTCGGGCAGCCTGGGATTTCCGCCAGCCCTTACATGGGAATTTCGGATCTCGTAAAGAAATGGCCCGCCGCCGAAGCACGGCGCGAGATTCTGCTGATTTCGAGCGGAATCGATCCGTGGTCGCCGCCCGACCCGCAGAATCCGTATCTGCTGAAAGCCATCGCGGACGCGCAGCGCGCAGGCATTCTCGTGCATTCCATCTATCACAGCGGAGCGGGCCACGCCGGACACAGCTACTGGCGCATCAACTGGGGCCAGAGCTATCTTTCCGAACTGGGCGACGAGACGGGTGGGGAAGCCTATTGGGAGGGATTTCGCAGCCCCGTTTCGTTCAGCCCGTACCTGAAAGATCTGGCTCAGCGGCTGCAAAATCAATACCTGCTGACCATTGAGGCGAAAGGCGTCAAACCCGGTCTTCAGCCGGTCCGCGTCGCCGCGACAAAGTCGAGCGTGTCGCTGATGGCCGCTTCGGAAATCCAGATCGGCTCGAAATGACAGGTCCCGGCGGTTTTCGCTTACGCCCTATTGGATCCGGGACCCGAACGCGCGCTTGATGAGGGGTTGCCAGATTCGGATGGCTTCAGCCGGACGTGGCGTCTCTTTTCCGCGAAGCGCGGCATAGAGTTCCTCGCGCGCCCCGGCATCCAGCCGCTTGAATACCGCATCGAACTCCGGAATCGGAGGCGGACCGGGAACGCCGGCGCGGATCATAATCTCCCGGCCCTTCTCCATGGCCTCCACGTATGCGTTCCAGGAGGCGCGGGCCCGGGCAAAATCGCTGAAGTCGGCCATGCCCGGAGTATAGCGGTTGTTCCGGCCGGATCAGAAGTGGATCTTCGCCGCGAATTCAAAGTCGCGCGGATTCCCGGCGCTCGTGATGGTGCCGAAGGCAGCGCTCCCGAATGACCCGTTCGGATCGTTCAACGGCGGCGTGTTCGAGACATTGAAAACCTCCGCGCGGAATTCCACGTTAAAGCGCTCATTGACGCGAAACGTCTTGCCCGCCATGAGGTCCGCGTTCTGCAGTCCCGGTCCCCGGATCGGATTCCGCGAGCTGTTGCCGATCGTGAATTGCGGCGCCGTCGTGAAGGCTGCAACGTCGAAGAACTCCGAAGCGCTGCGATTCGCGAAATCGTTCGGATCGCTGATGCGATTGGGGCGCTGCACGGCGTACCCCAGCGCGGAGTTGAAGTTCGTCGCCTGCGATATCGGTACCGCGTCCCCGGCCTGGATGCGCACCAGCCCGCCGATCTGCCATCCGGAGATCTTCCAGAATCGCGGAACCTCATAAACCCAGCCGGCCGAGAAGACCCGCGGAATATCTCCGCTCGAAACGTCGCGCTCCAGGCTGCGGTTGAAAGCATCGGCC
>CAZXCO010000554.1:0-1909 GCA_964639095.1 uncultured Solibacteraceae bacterium | reverse complement strand
TCGGCAGATCCGTAAACGGGATGTCCGTCTCACCTTCCGCTGCCGCGGGAATCGTCCATTGCGGCAGCAGGCTCAATAAAGTTGTGGCTGCCAGGCCTCTTTTCAAAGTTTCCCTTCGGCTGATCGGTTCCGGCATGGCGATCATCATATAACTTTCCGCGTCCGGAGACTCCCGTCCCGCGCGCCAGACGAACGTCTAAAATCGGGGAAGTGTCCTCCCAGACAATAGTGCATCCATTCCTGATGTTCGAAGGCAAAGCGGAAGAGGCGATGCGCTTTTATGTGTCGTTGTTTGACGACGGCAATATCGTGGATATCGCGCGGTACGGACCCGACGGCCCGGGGGCGGAGGGATCGGTCGTGAAGGCAACTTTCGTCATCGGCGGCGAGCTCATCCTGTGTATCGATAGTCCGGTCCATCACGCCTTCACGTTTACGCCGGCATCCTCGTTGTTCATCGATTGCGAATCCGACGATCAGATACGGAGGTTGTCGGCCGCTCTCGCCGATGGTGGATCTGAACTGATGCCGCTGGGCAACTATGGATTCAGCCGCAGTTTCGCCTGGGTCACAGACCGTTTCGGGGTTTCCTGGCAGCTCAATCTTGCCTGATCGGGCGCCAGCGCAGAACGGGCTTTCTCGCGGCGGCGACTTCGTCCACGCGTGTAGTGCGCGTCGAATGCGGCGCTTCGAGCACGATCTGCGGATCTTCCTCAATCTCTTTCGCGATCGCAATCATGGCATCGATAAAGCGGTCCAGCTCCTGCTTTGATTCCGTCTCGGTCGGCTCGATCATGAGCGCGCCATGCACAATCAGCGGAAAGCTCACCGTGTATGGATGGAACCCGTAGTCGATCAGCCGTTTGGCAATGTCGCCCGTGCGAACCCCTTTCGCGGATTGCCTTCGGTCACTGAAAACGACCTCGTGCAGACTGGGGCTGTCGTAAGGCAGATCATAATACGGCCGGAGCTGGTGGCGAATGTAGTTTGCGTTCAGCACCGCATCCACCGTGGCATTGCGAAGTCCCGCGCCGCCGTGCGCCAGGATATACGCGAGGGCCCGCACCAGCACCCCGAAATTGCCGTAAAAGGCCTTCATTCTTCCGATGCTCTGCGGGCGGTCGTAATCCCACGTGAAAGCGCCGTCCGGCTGGGCCAGGCGCGGCAGGGGCAGGAACGGCTCCAGATGTTTTCTCACTGCGACGGGGCCGCCGCCGGGGCCGCCTCCGCCATGAGGCGTCGAAAAGGTCTTGTGCAGGTTGAGATGCATGACATCGACGCCGAAATCCCCGGGCCGCGCGATGCCCGCGAGCGCGTTCATGTTCGCGCCATCCAGATAGACCAGAGCGCCTTTCGCATGCAGAATCTCCGCCGCGCGGCTGATGTTCTCTTCAAAGATCCCGAGCGTATTCGGGCTCGTGACCATCAGCGCGGCGACATCTTCGTCCACCAGTCCGGCGAGCTGCTCGATATCCAGCATGCCCAGCGCGTTCGAGGCGATGTTCTGTACTGTGTATCCCGCCATTGCGGCGGTAGCCGGGTTCGTGCCGTGCGCCGAATCGGGCACAAGGACCTTCCGCCGGGGATTTCCCTGTGATTCCAGAAACGCACGTGCTATCAGAATCCCGGTCAGTTCGCCGTGCGCACCCGCCGCCGGCTGCAGAGTGACGGCATCGAGGCCCGTGATTTCGCACAGCACCTGTTCCAGACGAGCGAAGACTTCCATCGCGCCCTGCGAGAGACTCTCGGGCTGGTAGGGATGTGCCCATGCGAGGCCTTCCAGGCGCGCCACGGCCTCGTTGATCCGCGGGTTGTATTTCATGGTGCAGGAACCGAGCGGGTACAGGCCCAGATCGATCGCATAGTTCCAGGTGGAGAGCCTCGAGAAATGGCGGACTACTTCCACTTC
>CAZXCO010000553.1:0-1969 GCA_964639095.1 uncultured Solibacteraceae bacterium | reverse complement strand
CGGCGCATGGCACATCCGGGAGAAGCCGAGGTTCCGGTGCGCGCACGGGCCGCACAAATGTACGGCGTGCTTGCCGAACGTTTTCGGAGCGAGGGTCACGAAGCCGCGCTGGAGGGAGCCGGGCCCCTCGCGGACGGCATCAGCATTGTCATCCCCAGCCGCAACGGGCGCGAACTGCTTGAAACGATGCTGCCCTCTCTGATCCCGCAGCTTCGTTCCGGCGAAGCGATCGTGAGCGACAACGGATCGAACGACGGAACCGCCGGATGGCTCGCCGCCCACTACCCGGATGTTCGCGTGATGACGAGCCAAAAGCCGCTTTCTTTCGCCCGGGCCGTGAACGCCGGCATTCGCGCGGCGCGATTCAACCATACGCTTCTGCTGAACAACGACATGATTGCGGAGCCCGGCTTCATCGAAGCGCTCGCGGAGGCCTTCCAGCGAATTCCGAATCTTTTCTGCGCCACGGCCCAGATCTTCTTCCCGCCAGGTGTGCGCCGTGAGGAAACCGGCAAGGCTGTGTGGCGGCAGGAAAGTCCGGAGGACTTTCCGATCCGCTGCGATGAGCCGGTCGCCGGTGAGGATTTCACGTGGGTTCTTTACGGCAGCGGCGGCTGTTCGCTGTTCGACACGGCGAAGCTGCGCGCTCTGGGCGGCGTGTCCGAAGCGTTCGAGCCTGCTTACGTGGAGGATCTCGATCTCGGCTACCGGGCGTGGAAACGCGGCTGGCCGTCGGTCTTCCGCGCGGCCGCCCGGGTGGAGCATCGGCACCGCGCCACCACGGCTCGCTACTACACCGATCGCGAGATCACGGGCTTCGTGGAGCGCAATTATCTCCGATTCCTTGGACATGCGGTGACATCTCCCGTATTGTTCCGGAGCCTGTGGCTGGCGGCGGTGCGGCGTCTGCAGTTGAAGGCCATGAACGGAGATGGCTCGTCGCTCGACACGCTGCGGCGAATTCCCCGCATCGGCCCGCGCCCCGCAGCCGCATCCGGAGCGCTTTCTGAAACCGGGATCCTCGCTCTGGGCGGTGGCGATATCGCCGTGTTCCCGGGAAACGCCGCGCGCGGGACTCGCGGCAGTATCGTCACTGCGAGTCCCTATCTTCCCTTCCCTCTCTCGCATGGCGGCGCCGTCCGGATCTATAACCTGATGAAACAGGCCGCCAGGGATTACGGCCAGGTGCTGCTCGCGTTCACAGACGATCTTTGCGCGCCGGCGCAGGAACTGCTGGACATCTGCCTCGAAGTCATCGTCGTGCGGCGGCACGGAAGCCATTACCGGCGCGACACGCCGCTTCCGGATACCGTAATGGAATTCGCCTCGGAAGCCTTCCGGGCCTGCCTGAAGCAGACCGTGCAGCGATGGCAGCCTGGCCTCGTGCAGCTGGAGTTCACGCAGATGGCGCAATATGCGGACGCGTGCCGGCCTGCCGCAACGATACTTGTCGAACACGACATCACCTTCGATCTGCAGCAGCAGTTACTCACCACCACCGAAGCCGCACCGGCGCGGCTCGAAATCGAAAAGCAACTCGGCAAGTGGAAGAATTTCGAGACAGCCGCCTGGAAGGATGTGGACTGCGTCGTGGTCATGTCGGCGAAGGACCAGGCAGCCCTAACGGGAGCCAGGCGCGTCGTGTGTCTTCCGAACGGCGTCGATACCGCGCGGTTCGAGCCGTCGGCACGGGAGCCGGAGCCTCGCCGCCTCTTATTCATCGGCTCGTTTGCTCATCTGCCGAATCTCCTCGCGCTGGAATTTTTTCTGGCGCGCGTGTGGCCTCTTCTCGGCGGGGGATTCACCCTTCACGTCATCGCCGGCTCGAGGCCCGAATACTTTCTGGACTTCTACCACTCTCGCGTGTCGATCGATCTGACGCAGAAAGGGATCGAGCTTGAGGGCTTCGTGGCTGACGTGCGGGAAGCGTACCATCGCGCCGAACTGGTGCTGGCCCCCCTGACGGCTT
>CAZXCO010000552.1:0-7802 GCA_964639095.1 uncultured Solibacteraceae bacterium | reverse complement strand
CCATGCGGGGCAGGGTGTCCACGCAAAGCAAACGTGATCGCTCATTTACACGCGATACGCGCCTGGACGAAGGAGTGCAGGCATAGATGAACATCGGCGACACGCTCAACGACCTTATCTGCCAGATCCGGCCGTTCGCGGCGCAACGCGGCGAAACCGGCCGCGCATTCGAAGAAGCCGGCGGCTGACGCAGATGCTTCGCGAGTGTCAGCCGTATGAAGTCATGATCGCGGTCGCGAGTTAGCGTCCATGTTATGCCGAGCGAGCGTTTGCCTGATGCTGTTCGCGGCCGGAGCGAGCGCGGAGGACCTCCCGGCTTCTCTCCCCACTGCCGACGAAGTGATCGCCAGGCTGGTCCACAAAGACGCTGAACGGCAGTCCGCTCTGGACGGCTATACGGCAGTCCGCCACTACGTGCTGGAGAACTCGAAACACCAGGAACGGGCCGAGATGCTGGTGCGTCTCACTTGCCTCAAAGATGGCTCAAAGCATTTCGAAACCCTCTTCTCGAATGGATGGGGCGCTGTGCGCAAGCATGCGTTTCCCAGACTGTTGAAGGCGGAGGCCGAGGCGTCTGAACCGGGCGTCCGCGAGGAGTCTCGCGTCACCCCTGACAACTATTTGTTTGAGGTAGTCGGAGAAGAAGATGTGAACGGCCGTCCCGCCTACGTGGTTGAGGCCACGCCTAAGGCGCCGAAAAAGTACCTGATGCGCGGCACAATCTGGATCGATGCCGAGGACTACGCCATCGCCCGTATGCAGGGCGTGCCGGCGAAGAATCCTTCTTTCTGGATCAAGAGCGTTCACTTCGAGCACAACTATGAGAAACACGGAGCTTTTTGGTTTCCCGCTTCCGACGAGTCAGTAACGGATGTACGAATCTTCGGCCCCACCAGCCTCAGAATCGAATATTTCGATTACGTCACTGACGGAACAGACCACTCTGCTTCCCGTTAGTTGTTCAAATGAGCCAACATCTCAGATGCAAGTGCAAGATCAAAGAGCTGCTTAAGTTCGAACGAGCGCAGGATCCGGTATCGGGAAGGTCCGGCCTTCTGTCGGCGTGATCAAACAACAATTGAACTTTCCGGCCGACGACAGTCACCCCTGCTCGCGACAGCCACGCTGGCGACAAAGCCTGCTACGGCAGGCGACGAGGAATGGCGCGGGAGTGACACCTGACGCGAACGGCGGTGAGCCGGAGTTGACCACAGCAAAATGGGCGTGGACCTGGTGCGTGCCCAATCTACGGCATGGCGTTGGAACCGCGTGAAGTTAACGGCGAGGAAGTGAGCCCGGACCTCGTGGACATGACACGCCGGTTCCGGGCGAGTGTCGCCCTGACGATTCCGATTCTGGCGTTCATGGTCTCGGACCTGCTTCCCCATGATCCGCAGACGACGCACTGGCTGGGCATGACTGCCTCGCGTTGGATTCAGTTCGTCCTTGCGACTCCCGTTGTGCTGTGGGTGGACGGCCGTCCGTCGAGCGCGCGTGGACCTCTGTCAAGAATCGCAGCCTGAACATGTCGACGCTGATTGGACTGGGGCCTGGCGCGGCCTGACCGCCGGGCGGCAGCTTCATTACGAACCCTCTCAACACGCAAGATCGCTCGCTATCGATGCGCAACACTCAACATGAAGTCATCTGTTCGACAGTGATTCGAGAGAGCGCACCGCAAGCGAGCTTTGGTTGCGATACAACTGGTCCCGGCGGAACTGCGATACACTAATTTAATATTCGCGGGCTCGCCAGGATGGCGTCTTCCTGGGAGCAATCCTGCTTCCAATCGATGAAGCGCCCTGAGTCGTTGGACAATCGTCGTGCAGTTTTCGAACACGTCCCCGAAAAGTGGCCCCGAGGCGGAAAAGTCTCCCCACTGGACTGAGAACGCAAGTCTGCCGAATTTACTGTCTGCGCTCCTGAGATCTCATTACCCACCACACGTTGGAATTTATCGCGCACGGTTCGACTCGGTTGTGCTCTCGAATTCGTTACTTCCTTCAAGCACGGCGACTGGCATCGGTTCTGGCTCGTGAAAAAGTATCTGTGCATAACCGCCCAATGCGGGGTGTTTGGAGGTGAAACGTGAACGAAAGTACCAAACCGGTCGAATTCCCCGTGGAAGCCTCAATTCCAGAAGGCGGGGCTTCTCTGGAGTCAATCCTGTGCACGGAAGAGTTGCGTCGTCGCCCATCGCGTCCGCCTGATTACCAAAAGGAGAACCGCGCGCTTGTATCGCTTGCGACTGCTCTTAACGACTCTAAATCCAATATTCTTCAAAAATTGGCTGACGTAATTCTGGAGGCAACTGAGTCCGATTCTGCCGGTCTCAGTCTGCTGACAAAAGAAGACGGTGGGAAGAGGTTCTATTGGCCGGCCATAGCCGGGATCTGGAATCCACACATTGGCGGCGGGACTCCTCGCAACTTCGGCCCTTGTGGAGACGTGCTTGATCGGAATTGCACGCAGCTATTTCGCCACTTCGAACGACGTTACCCATACTTGTTACCGGTCATGCCGCCGGCCGAGGAGTGCCTTTTGGTTCCCTTCTACATCGGAGGCAAGGCCGTTGGGACGATCTGGGCAATCATGCACACAGATCGCCGGAAATTTGATGCCGAAGACGAGCGGCTTATGAGCGGCCTGGGCCAGTTCGCCTCCGTGGCGTATGAAACTTTAGAGTCAATCGACGAACTCAAAGCTCAGATCATCGCGCGAGAAGATGAGGAGAAAACACTGCGTAAACTGGCCACTGGCCTGGAATCCAAGCTCCGGCGGCTGGTCGACGCGAATATCATGGGCATCTTCATCTGGAATCGCGACGGTGCGATTGTCGAGGCCAACGACGCATTCTTGCGCATTGTAGGGTATGGCCGTGAAGAGCTGGTCTCGGGGCGATTGCGCTGGACAGACCTTACCCCACCGGAATGGCGCGACCGCGACGAGCGCGCCCTGGAGGAAGCGAGAGCGACTGGTACCATCCAGGCATTTGAAAAGGAGTACTTTCGAAAAGATGGCGGCCGCGTGCCGGTTTTGGTGGGCGGCGCCTTGTTCGGAAAAAGCGGGACCGAAGGCGTCGCTTTCGTGCTCGATCGAAGCGAGCAGAAGCGTGCGGAAGAAGCCCTGCGGCGCAGTGAAGCCTATTTGACCGAGGCGGAAAGGCTGACGCACACGGGCACGTGGGCCTTCAGTCCTACGACGCCTGAGAATTGCTATTGGAGTTCGGAATACTACCGGATTTATGGGTTCGATCCCGCCAGGGACCCTGCGCACTACTCAGCCGTCCTCGAGCGCACTCACCCTGATGACCGCGCCATACGTGAAGCAAAATTCAAAGAAGCACTTCGCACAAAGAAGGATTTCGAAGATGACTTTCGGATCATTCTTTCGGATGGAACCGAGAAATACCTTCACATGGTGGCGCATCCGATAGTCGATCAATCGGGCCGGCTTGTAGAACTCGTTGGGACATCTATGGACGTCACGGAGCAGCATCGAAGCAGAGTGGATCTGGAAAAAGCCTTTGCAGAAATTCAGGCACTAAAAGAACAGCTCTACAAGGAAAATCTGGTGCTTCGCGACGAAGTCAACCGGGCTTCGATGTTTGAAGACATTGTCGGGACCTCAGCCGCACTCCAGTCCGTTCTTTTGCGGATTGCCAAAGTTGCTCCTACCGACTCCACCGTATTCATCACCGGCGAGACTGGGACGGGAAAGGAACTTATCGCACGCGCGGTCCACAAGCGGTCTCAGCGGGCTGAACGAGCCTTCGTTAGCGTGAACTGTGCCGCGCTTGCACCATCGCTGATTTCCGCAGAGTTATTTGGCCACGAAAGAGGGGCCTTCACAGGAGCGATGCAACGCCGGCTCGGCCGCTTCGAGCTTGCCGATGGCGGAACGATCTTCCTGGACGAGGTCGGCGAACTTCCTTTGGAAACACAGGTGGCACTGTTGAGAGTTCTTCAGGAAAGACAGTTTGAGCGAGTCGGGGGGACAGAGCCGATCCGTGTTAACGTTCGAGTTATCGCCGCCACCAATCGTGATTTGGAAGCCGCAATAGTCAATGGAGCCTTTCGGCAAGACCTTTTCTATCGGTTAAACGTGTTCCCTATCGAAGTCCCTCCGCTCCGGGAACGCCGGGATGACATCCTCATGCTGGTCGAATACTTCGTTCAGCGCTACGCGAGCAGGGCGGGCAAGATCATCCGATCAATAGACACGAGGACTCTGGAGCACTTCCGATCCTATGATTGGCCAGGCAACATCCGGGAGCTACAAAACGTAATAGAGAGGTCGATCATTCTGAGTGTTGGCGACGTCTTCTCAGTCGACGAAGCATGGCTTTCCAGAGAATCGTTTCAGCAGGTGTCTCCAGCCCGGGCAGGGGAACTCCAAACCGAAGGGCGAAGTGAGCGAGAGATGATAGAGTCCGCGCTTGCCGATACCAAGGGCCGGGTTGCCGGGCCGTCAGGAGCGGCGGCCAAGCTCGGAATTCCAGCATCCACTCTCGAAAACAAAATCAAATCCCTCAAGATCCGCAAGAGCGACTTCAAATTTCGTTAGGCGCTCACAGATTCGCCGGGATCCCTCCAGATTCACCAATTTCGCGGTCGCCAGCCATCGTGAGCATGGCATTTATTCCGGCGGCAGGAACAATGGGGTAGCCGTGGCGGGAATGCCGGGTGAAAGACCATGGCGAATTCAGAATTGATCGAAAGCCAGTTCAAAGTTCAACGCGGTGCTTGAGGGCATAAGAATTGTCGCACCCGTGGGCTGTGCGGTTCTCATTCAAGGCGAGACCGGCACCGGCAAGGCGAGACGGGCACCGGCAAGGAGGTAATCGGACGCGCGATTCTTGACGCCAGTTTGCGCCGCCAACAACGATTCGATTGCTCGTAACGCCAACGCGAATACCCGTTCCTTCGCCTTCAAGCCAGTCCCCGCAATCAGAAAATCCGTTCAAACCCGGACTGCAAGGAGTGACCGCTCCCTCGCTTATGCTCGAAAAGTTCGCTTTCCAGGAGATCAGCCGGAACAGCTGCACAGTTGATTGCTACGAAACAGTGTGTCCTGAGTTAGAGATCCGTTCACAAAGACGATCGACTTTTCCGAGGATGAGATCGGCGTCCGCAGTCCAGAAGAAAGGCTTTGGGTCGCGGTTTCGGTGCTCCAGATAGGTGAGCATCGACCTCTCCAGTTGAGCCGCATTGGTGTGACTTCCACGGCGGACGCATCGTTGAGTTACGTCGGCAAACAACCGCTCGACCAGATTCAGCCAGCTTCCGCCGGTGGGCGTGAAGTGGACGTGATACCGGGGATGCCGAGCAAGCCATTGGCGCACTTTGGCTACTTTGTGAGTGCCGTAGTTATCCATAACCAGATGCGCCTCGGCTTCACCCTGCAGCGTTGCATCAATCACGGTCAGGAATTTCAGGAACTCCTGATGACGATGCCTTCTGTGGCATTTTGCGATGGCCTCGCCGGTGGCCACGTTCAGTGCGGCGAACAGAGACGTTACGCCGTGACGCTCGTAGTCATGTGATTGGTGCGCCGGTACGCCCGGACCCAGCGGGAGAATTGGCTGTGTGCGGTTGAGGGCCTGAACCTGGCTTTTCTCATCCACACAGAGCACGACCGCATTGTCGGGCGGGCTCATTTACAGCCCAACGATGTCCCGCACCTTCTCCACAAACTGCGGATCTTTGGAGATCTTAAAGTTCTCCACGCGATGCGGCTGCAGACCGAAGGCGCGCCAAATGCGCACCACTGCCGTCTGCGACAGTCCCGTTTTCTCTGCCATCAGCCGCGTGCTCCAGTGCGTGCTGTGTTTCGGCATCGACTCCAGCGTTCTGGTGACCACCTCTTCCACCTGCGCGTCGGTAATCGACCGCGGAGCACCGGGCCGCGGCTCGTCCAGCAATCCTTCCAGGCGGCTCGTGCAAAAGCGCTCGCGCCATTTTCCGACTGTGGGTCGAGTCACCCGAAGCTTCTGCGCTACCTTGTCGTTGGCCAGACCTTCGGCGCATTGCAGAACAATCCGTGCCCGCATGGCCAACGCTTGAGATGACTTCGGTCGCCGCGCCAGCAACTCCAGCTAGATGCGCAAACATAGATCGGATAACTGCCCTCGATCCAGCAGACAGAGAAGCCAAAGAGCCGATATCAGCGTTCGTACGCATTCCTTTATCCCGCGCGGCGTTCCGGCACCACTGAGCTGATCTTTCTCATGACCAGCCCGGGATTGAATGCGCGGCATGAATCAGCAGCCGCTTGAGGATGTTCGCTTGACGGCGCAGGTCCGTGCGCCGCATACCTCCGGTCCCGTACAGATGCGCGAAGCTGCGTTCCACACCTTCACTCCGTTGCCGGAGCAGCCTTTTGCCGCGCTCGCCCCGAATCCGCCGCCGGTTCTGGTAGACCGCTGCCTTCTTTTCCTCTTTGTGTTTCCAGTTTCTCCGCCGCGCTCCGGTTCCGGGCAATACGTGCGCACGCCCCATTGCTTCAATGTCCGCACAACGTCGTTGCTGTGATAGCCCTTGTCCAGCATGATCTCGGCCGGGGCCGCCGGATTGACGCGTTCGCCGTTCTGCTCGTTGTTGACTTCCGCTGCTGCTTCGCAGATGTTCTGGCCGGCCTGACAGAGCGTTTCATACAGCGTCCGGGTGTCGGCGTTCGCAGCGGATGGTCGCATGGATCGCGCCCGCGTCAACATCAACTGGAAATTCGACCGGCGGGCAGCCCGCCGTAGGTTCCACTACAAAAGGAAATAGTCCAGGCGGTCAAAGCCCTGGCAGCCCGGGGTGTAACTGGATTTTTGAGCCTTGCGTGAGCAGGCGGAGTTTTGAGACGGAGAGGCCCAACTGATGGGTTTTGTCACGGTTTTGCCACGGTCGGGTGGGGTGAACCCCTCCGTTGAGACAATTCGCTATTGATACACCTGCCGTTTAATGAATTTTCCTTCTCAAACAGTGTCTTCTCCATCAGAATGGTCCTCGGCTGGCGAAGCGGAGGCGGGCTCTGGTGGAGACCAACCCGCCAAGGAATAGCCATCCGGAGACTCATCGAGACGATGGTCGGGGGAACCGGTTTCAGCCGGTTCCCCTTCAGTTTTTGATCCTATATCGGATCGATAGATCTCCTCATGCCTGAAAAAACTCATGGTCGCTCCCTGCGAAATCGTCGCGGGAGTGGAGGCCTGTTCGAACTCCTCCGGTGGTTTGTAACCCAGCGCCGAATGGAGCCGCACGCGATTGTAGTAGCTGTCGATGAAAGCCGCGATGTTTTCCCGCAGGTGATCCAGATCGCGGTACTCGTTCGCATAAATCTCTTCCCGCTTGAGAGTCTTCATGAAGCTCTCGCAACTGGCGTTGTCGTACGGATTCGCCGGCCGGCTCATACTCGGGATCAGGCCGTGTTTACGCAGCAAAGCAACGTAAACGCCTGAAGCGTATTGAACGCCGCGGTCGGAATGATGCACAACGCCGGGCGGCGGCGTTCGTTCTCTGAGGGCCTTCTCCAGAGCTGCAATCGGCAGCCGCGCAGCCAGTGTTCGATCCAGTTCCCAGCCAATCACTTTCCGCGAGAACGCATCCAGGATCACCGCCAGAAACACGAACTCCCTGTGCAGCCGAATGTAGGTGATGTCAGCCATCCAAAGCTGGTTTGTGCCGGTCAGCGTCATCCGGCTGGCCAGATTGAGATACACCTCCAGCTCGTGATCGGAATCCGTCGTTACCACGAAAGCCTTTGGCTGCACCGCCAACAGATTGTCTTCGCGCATCAGCCGCGACACGCGTTTG
>CAZXCO010000551.1:0-8563 GCA_964639095.1 uncultured Solibacteraceae bacterium | reverse complement strand
CGCCAGCACTGTACGGTCAACTCCGCAAAGCATCGGGCTTGCGGAAAGAGCCTATGTCACTCTTCGCCGGCGTATTATTCGTGGAGAATTCGCCGTTGGCCAGGTGATTTCGAGACGACGGATCGCAGCCGAACTCGGCATCAGTTTTCTGCCGGCTTCGGAAGCTCTCCTCCGTCTGCAGTGCGACGGCCTCCTCGAAACCCGCGCCCGCGCCGGCACGCGCATTCGCATTCCCACGCGCCACGATGTACAGGGCCATTTCGTGGTCCGGGAGGCGCTTGAGGTGCAGGCTGCCATGATGTTCGCGGCAAACGCCACCAGTGAGGAACGCGCCGGGATCCGGAGGCTGGCCGCGCGCCTGGATGCACGCTCGGCGCGGTATGACGGCAATCCATTTCTATACGCCTGGCTGCACGAAAAACTGCACCTGAAAATCGCCGAAGGCGCACGATGCGACGCGCTGTGCGATTCGATCCGCCGAACCTCCGCGCTTTCGTTCGCGTGGAGAGGCGCGATGAAGGGACTGATGCCCGCCAGCCTGCCGGAGAGTCACGAGGATCTGATCGGAATTCTGACCACCGGAGACCCGGCATCTGCGGCCGAAGCAATGCGATCGCACGTCCGCTCCGGTACTGCCTGGATGATGCAGATCCTCGAACCGCAGTTTCAGTTCTACCAGGAATACAAACGGACCTATTCACGCACGATCCGCCAGCCGCCGCAGGACGAACATTCCAGTCATCAGAAAAGCAAAGGGGCAGGGTTTTAACCCTGCCCCTTTGTCTGTTGCAGAAATCCCCTGCGCCGGCCTTACCGCGTCACGGCCGTGCGCCAGCCGTCCGCGTAGCTTTCGCGCACCACCTTCGAATACGGCACCGGGCTCACGATCACACGGATCTCCGTCTGCTCGTGCCGCTCCACCGTCGTCTTTCCCGAGCCTCCGCCTTCTTCGCCCCACACCAGCGACAGTTCCGTCCCGATCTCCACGTCCGGATCCACCACTCCCAGCGACAGCATCGACTGCTCGTTGTAGCTGTATCCCGAGAACATCGAGAATCCCGCCACCTTGCCGCCCTTCATCACCCGGTCGTACGACGCCGACGCATAGTTCGACAGGGGCAGATCGATGTACTTGTACTTCGGCCCGCCCGGCTCCAGCATCGAACGGAACACCCGCGCCACATCGTCCGCATTCCAGGCAAACGTCACCTTCTTGCGATGCGGCTTGTCCGCGATCTTCTCCAGCGCCTCCCGCCCGATGAAGTCGTGATCGAACTTCACAAACGGCCCGTACCCCAGCTCATACGGCGTCAGATAGTAATCCTCAATGTTGTCGGAATAGAAACTGCCACCCAGCGACCCCGTCCCTTCATAGCTGGACGCCGGCAGCCACTCCCGGTACGGCTTCATCTTGTCTCCCGTATACACCGCCGGCAGCGGCGACGGAATCCACCCCGATTCCAGCGTGTTGGTCGCATACGCTCTCGACCCCACCGGCACCAGCCCGAACTCTTTGCCCGCTTCCAGAATCGCCGCCCGGATCTCCTCGCCTTCCTCATACGGCCCGAATACTTCCAGCCCCGGCGCTCCCGCCATTCCGTGCCGCAGCGCGCGCACTTCGCGTCCCGCGATCCTGATCGTGTCCATGTTGAAGAACTTGATGTCCGGAATCGGCCCGCCGTTCAGCTTCTCGATCACCTGCTTCGCGTTCGGCCCCTGAATCTGATACCGGTACGAGATCCGCTTCACCGGCTTGCCCATCGGCCGCGACGGCGACCGGTCGTCCTTCACCACCTTCACGTCGTATCCGCCCGTCGCCGCATGGAATTCGATCCAGCTCGCCGACGGCGCCCGCCCCACAAACACCAGCTTGTTCTGCTCCAGATGGAACAGAATCCCGTCCCCGATCACGTGCCCCGCATACGTGCACGGCACGAACTGCTTCGCCCGGTTCACCGGAAACTTCGCGAAACTGTTGATCGCCAGATGCGACAGCATCTTCAGCGCGTCCGGCCCCTCGATATAGATGTCCACCATGTGGTGCGACTGATCGAACAGCACCGCCGTCTTCCGCCATGCCGCCTGTTCGTCCCGCCAGTTGCCGAACTCCGGCGCCACCACCGGATACACATACGCCCCGATCTTCGAATTACGCAAAAGATCCGTCGGCTTCACCGTCTGCAACAGGCTCTCGAGATTTGCTGGTTGACTCATCTTTGAAGGTAAGACTCCTTTGGATTAGACCTTATCGCCGACTCCGGCGTAGTTTCCCGGCATGCGATAAATGCGCAAATTCAGAAGCAGATCTGGAAGAATTGGATGTCCGTTCGCCGCGCGGCTCTCGCCGGGATTCACAGAGCCGGAGCCGGTTGCCGAAAACTCCAACTCCCGATTGTGTCGTCTGCACGCGGGAGAGTCAACAAATCAGGTTGATAAGGTCCATCAATCCGCTTGATAATAATCGGGGCCTGTCAGGCGGCTGCGCCGACGGCAATTTCCGGCACGGTGATGGGTTCGAGCTGCGCCATCATCTCGTCTTTCCGGTGCTCCCACCACGGCGGAAGATGGAGCTTCGTCCCCAGTTCAGAGCGGGTCTCGTCGCGCTCGAATCCCTGCCCGATGTTGCAGCAGCTTTCGACCAGGATTCCGCCTGGACAGCGGCAGTACATCGAGTGGAAATAGTAACGGTCTTTGATGTCCGAGGCGTCGGTAAAACCGAGCTCTTCGTAGATCGCCTTCTGTTCCGCAAGCGCCTCGTCGTCCGCCCCCCAGAGGGCGATGTGGTGAACGGTGCCGGCGCCGAATCCCCAGCTTCCCGCAAGGCGATCGGGTTCGACCAGCAGCGTGACCGTCTTGTTGGCGCCGCCCGCGCCGGTCTCAAACCGGTGATACGGACCGTCAACGCCCGTTTTTCGAAAGCCCAGCGCCTCAGTGAAAAACCGTTCGGTTTCTCCTGTCTCGCGGACAGACAGCACCGCGCCGTGAAAGCCGCGGAGACCTTCTTCCTTCCCGACCTCCGGCGTGCTCCAGGCTTCGCGTTTGTCTTCCTTGTCCTCGATCACCTCAAAGCTCAAACCCGAGGGATGGCGAAAACGGATGAAGGACTGACCGAAACGCTCCGCAATCTCGTCCTGATCCACTTTGTATTGCTTAAAGCGATCCTTCCAGAACGAAAGCGTGCCCTTCGCGACGGTGAAGCTCGTTGAGCTCACCTGACCGGAGCCCGGACGCCCTGTCTTCCGCCCGTAAGGAAAGGTCGTCATCACGGAACCCGGCTCGAGATTCGCGTTCGAGTAATACAGATGGTAGATGGGGACCGCCCCATCCATCAACACCGTCTGTTTCGCCATCCTCAAGCCGGTAATCTTCGTGAAGAAATCGACATCCTCCTGCGCCCCCGCGACGCAGGCCGTGATGTGGTGATAACCCGTCAAAGGGTAATTCATGGAAGTTTTCCTCTGTCCGGAATGCCTGGTTCACACCCTTAATGCATGCATTCCAGAAGCCGTGAGAATTATATCCCAGGGGCCGGACAGGGTCAACGCAGCCGTCCCCCGGCCCTTGGGCGGCACGACGGCTTCGGGCGGCGAAGCGAGTGGTCCGCCACCCGGCCGGATCTACTTTGCTTGTGCGGTTTCGTGCCTGGACGCCGGAGCTCCGACCGGCGGCGTTCCATAGGTGTGGAACGACTCAATCGTCTTCAGTCCCCAGGCCTGGCCCTTCTTGCGCTCTTCTTCGGTCCAGCGGATCGGCTTCCAGTCGGGAGCCAGAATCAGGCGGGCGCCGGCATTCGCGATCTCCACACGGTTGCCGCCCGGTTCGTAGACATACAAGAAGAATGTCTGCTGGATCGCGTGTTTGTGCGGACCGGTTTCGATATAAACGCCCGATTCGAGAAAGATATCGGCGGCGCGCAGAATTTCCTCACGGCAATCGACCGCAAATGTCAGGTGATGGAAGCGGCCTTTGGTGCCCGTGTGATCGGCGGAATAAGCGAAATCGTAGCTCTTGTTGGTGCACGTCATCCACATCGCGGCTTCGGTACCGTTATTCAGAACGATCTGCTCGGTGAGCCGGAAGCCCAGATAGTCTTCAAAGAAGATGCGATTGGCTTTGATATCGGCAGCCAGACAGTTCAGGTGATCCAGACGGCGCACGTTGACGCCGCGTGCGGGATAACGCTGAGCCTGATTCTTCAGCGCCGGCTTGAGTTCGGGCGGCGCCTGATACCACTCGGTCTCGTAGTAGAGCTCGATCTTGTGGCCGTCGGGATCCTGGCAGACGTAGGCCGGGCCGTGCCCGAGATCGCCTTCGTTCCATCCGATCTCGAAGCCGGAGCCCTTCAGTGCGGCAACGCGGCGCTCCAGCGCCTGCTGGCTGCGGGCGCGAAAAGCCATATGGCCCATACCCGAGGTCTTCGAGGCGGTGAGCTTCAGACAATAGCGCTCATAGTCGTCCCATCCCCGCAGGTAGGCGGAATCGCCCTGCCGGCCGCTTTCGGTCATGCCAAGGACGTCGACGAAGAAGCGGAGACTCTCCTCGAACTTCGGCGTGAGGAGTTCCAGATGGCCCAGATGGGCAAGATCCGTGATTGGTTCAGAGTTGGATGTAGACATTTTCGGGATTCGAGTAAGGCGATTTCAAGTCAACATTATCAGAATGCGCGGGAACTGCGGTACGGGGACTGAGGCCGCGCCTGCGAAAAAGGACGAAACGGCGACCTGCTCGTCCGCTTATCTCCTTTTCTATATCGTTGCGGATTCCGCTGTCGAGACGGACGCGATGATAGAAAGCATCAACGCCATTGATAAGCCGGAGTCCGAGCGCGGAGCAATGGCCACACGTGGTACGCTGGGGTCACTCTCATCCGAGGAACGGCAGATTTGGCTCTACTCCCCACTTCCCTCGTCGGCTCTTATCCGCAGCCGGAATGGTTAATCAATCGCGAGATGCTCAGCAAACGGATGCCGCCGCGCGTCCGCGCGAGCGACCTGTGGCGTGTTGCCCCTGAATGGCTGGAACAGGCGCAGGACGACGCGACTCTTCTCGCCGTGCGCGATCAGGAACAGGCGGGGCTCGACATCGTAACCGACGGCGAAGCCAGACGCGAAAGCTACTCCAATCGCTTCGCGACGGCGCTCGACGGAATGGATCTCGACAACCCCGGCACGATCACGAGCCGGAGCGGCCATCAGATTCTCGTGCCGCGGGTCACTCGCGCCATCCGCCGGTTGCACCCGGTCCAGGTGCGCGACGTGCAATTCCTGCGAGCCAATACATCCCGGCAAATCAAGATCACGGTGCCTGGCCCGTTCACCATGACCCAGCTCGCGCAGAACGATTTTTATAAGGACGACGAAGCCCTTGCGCTCGATCTGGCGACGGCCGTGAATGAAGAAATCCGGGACCTGTTCGCGGCCGGCGCGGACGTCGTCCAGATCGATGAGCCGTACATGCAAGCCTATCCGGACAAGGCGCGACGATACGCACTGAAAGCTTTGAACAGGGCGCTCGAAGGGGTGAACGGAACAACAGCGGTGCATATCTGCTTCGGGTACGCAGCCCTCGTGCCGGGCCGTCCGCCGGCCTATGCCTATCTCACGGAACTGAGCGGGTCGCTGGTCCGGCAGATTTCGATCGAAACAGCGCAATCGAAACTCGATTGTTCGGTGCTGGCGCAGATTCCGGACAAGACGATCATCCTGGGCGTGATCGATCTTTCGACACACGAGGTCGAAACGCCCGAGACGGTTGCCGGAAGGGTCCGGAAGGCGCTTCCTTTCGTCAGCCCGGAGCGCCTTGTGATCGCCACCGACTGCGGCATGAAATACCTCCCGCGCCCGGTCGCTTTCGGTAAATTGCGGGCAATGGTCGAAGGGGCGCGTCTGGTGAGAGAGAGCCTGTGAAATGCATTCCGCCGCGACATCTGGCCGGGATGTCTGGTGCCGGCGGACCTGCAAAACCCCGCGTTGACATTGCCCGGGGCGGGATATAGACTGTATCTCGACAAAGAAATGCATGCATTCTGGAGAGAGCCGGGCAGCAATCCAGGCTTTCCGGCCGCACGAAACGGACGCGCAGGCTCCGCTGCGTACCGGCACATCGCATGCTGAAGAATATCGATCTCAGGCTCGTCTCGGTAGTCGGTGAACTCCACCGGACCCGAAGTGTTTCCGCCGCCGCCTCCAATCTCTCGCTCAGCCAGTCGACGGTCAGCATGACGCTGGCAAAGCTTCGCCGGCACTTCGACGATCCCCTCTTTGTCCGGACTTCTCTCGGCATGGAGCCGACGCCCCGCGGCGCCGAACTCATCGAAGTGATGAAGAGCGCCGAATTCTACATGCATCAGGTGCTCGAACACCGTACGGTCTTCGATCCGCTGAAGTCCGACCGCGTATTCCAGCTCTGCTCAACCGATATCGCACAACTGACCCTGCTGCCGACACTCTTGAAACGGCTGAGACGCTGCGGCCCTTCCATGGGCGTCACCCTCCGCAATATCACCGATCGCACGCACGCCCTGCTCGAATCCGGCGAGGTGGATCTTGCGGTGGGATTCATTCCGCCGAAGGGCGCGGGATTCTGCGGCCAAAGACTCTTTCAGGACCGCTTCGTGTGCGCGCTGCGCGCGGACCACCCGCGAATCGGCAGGACCATCACCGTCTCGCAGTTCGAAGCGGAGTGCCATGTGGCGGTGACTACTTCAGGCACGGGTCATTCCATGGTTGAGGAGGCGATCGAAGCGCGGAGGATCCGGCGGGAAGTGGGGCTGCGGGTGCCCAGCTTCATCGGCCTCGGACCGATCATCGCAAACACCGACCTGCTTGCCATCCTCCCCGAACAACTCGGCGCCTTTTTCGCGCAGGCCGGCAGAGTCCGTCTGGTCGAGCTTCCCTTCGAAATTCCTCCTTATTACATCTATCAGCTGTGGCACGAGCGGATGCGGCATGATCCGGCGAGCCAGTGGTTCCGGCGGATGATTGCCGACCTTTTCCTGCGCAAAAAAGAGCCGCGAGCCCTCGGCAAAGCAGTCAATTGCTGACCCGGCGCCGGAGAGCCGGCTGACCGTCACCGCAACCGCGTCACGAAGCGCCGCATATAAGAGCGCCTTCTTCGTGTCTTAACGACCCGACGAGCCGGTAATAGCTCCGCTTGTATCTCGATACGATCGGCGAGTGCGACACGCACTGGTACAGCGTGGGGCGCTTCATCCCGAGCACGTGGGATCGATCGATCAGGTCGGAGTTGGACATGCAGCCGTCGTGTTCGGAAAGCAGACGGAAAATATCCTGTTCTGTTCTGTTCAGCACATCGTTGATTTCGATCGCCGGGTCCGCCTTCACCCTGTCGCCTTCAATAGCGAGTCCCGGGACCTGCCGGCAGAACTCGACGAGAGTCTTGTCCGGGGCAAGGGGGACTCCCATTCTCGCCAGACCGGCGTGGATTTCGTCGATGGTCAGCGGATTGGCCACCGCCAGCATCTTCCGGAGCCGGTTGACGGCGCGATTCCTTGTCGTATCCGAAAACCAGAACCACCCCGTCGAGTGGTCGAGCCACCGGAAATCCCGCTGGCCGGAAAGTATGGTTTCGACCAGAGCCGTTTCACGCCGCGCGGCTTCCGAGTCCGGTTTCGCCAGCACGCACTCCGCCACGGTCGCCATTCCGTAGCGGCGCACCTTCTGACGCGCGCAGGCGACAATCTCGTGAAAGCAGGGGTAGTCCACCGCGACCACAAATCTCCGGCGATTGAGTTTTCTTACGCGGAAGGGCGCCGGACGCCCCATCAGAGTGGCGGCGTTGACGATCCCTTCCAGCCGGAATGCCTCGAGCGTCCGTCCTTCACTCTGCAGTTTTTTTTCGATTCCGGTGGCCGGCGCCGGCAAATTGGCCACGATCGCCGCGACGATGCGATCAAGGAAGGGCAGGCCCCCGGGCTTCAGGCAGCGGTGCGGATCGGCCTTCGAAACGATCTGCCGCACTCGTTCCCGGGTCAGCCCGACTTCTTTTCCAATGCGTTGAAAATTCGCGCCGCCCTGGCCGTCGAATCCATAGTGCCGGGCGATGATTGCGGAATCTCTGTCGCTTCCCGGCGGAACGAGCAGTGCTTTCTCCAAAGGCAAGATGGAAGCCCCCACACGCTGTCTCGTGAAGCGCATTCCACGCGTCCGGCAGCGCTTCAGGCGTCCAGCTTAATCGGGATTATTCATAAAAGTCGATACATAAATGTCAATAGTGTTCATCAATGCCGTTGATGGAGAACCACCCTTCGATCCCGCCGCCCGTCTCGGCAGGGCTTCCACGTTATCTTCCGGCCCGGTAAAAGCGATTATAAAAACCTGAAGATTCAGAAGGATTTTTATGGATTCCGGGGATTTACCACGCGACGGGCCTGCCGGAAGGTGCGGAGCAGGGCCGGCACTCTCGCCCGCGGATCTTCATTCGCGGTGCGAAATCGTTCAGAACGTTAGCCGGAGCACGAACGGCATCTGACGAGGAGTTACCGTGCCGGACCTGCAACACAGGATGCCCGGCGAAGAAAAGCGGCGCGGGGTTCGAATATCCG
>CAZXCO010000550.1:0-9649 GCA_964639095.1 uncultured Solibacteraceae bacterium | reverse complement strand
GAAGGCCGGCGCCTTCGCACGTGTGATGCGGCAGGCGCAACACGGGGCACACCGCCTCGGCCGCCAGCACGGATGGCTCCCGGCCGCCTGTGATGAGCAGGCTGGGGCGATGCTCACGGATAAGTTGGCCGATGACGGCCTGGTTCCATCCCGAGACCGGCATGAGACGGGCGCCCGGCGCAATGCGGCGCCGCAACTTGTCTAACCGATTGTCGTGCGGCTGACTCGGCGACAGGACCGTCAGTTCGCCGCCCAGCCTCGCGGCCACGGCGGCGGCATCGCGCAGAACGTCTTCGGCCGGTTCTGCGGCGTCGATCGCACATAAGATCCGCGCGGCGGGCGCCGGGGCGGTGCTTTGCGCGGATGCGCGCCACTCCAGCCACACGGGACAGGGCGCCTCGCGTAAAACGGAACTGGCGACGCGGCCCAGTGGGCGCTCGCGGAAGCCGCCGGAATCCCGCGCGGGCATGACCACCATTTCCACTTCGCTTTCGCGGATGTACTCGAGGATTCGATCCGCGGGCGTGCCGTTATCGAGTCTTCTCCTCACGGCGCAATGGCTGAAGTGCCGGTGCGCGAGTGCGTCGAGCACATGGATGCGGCGCGCAAATCCCGAAGCCCGCCAATCCGCATCGATGACATGCATCAAAATCACTTCCACGTTGGGCCGATCGATGAATTGCCCGACTGCCGGTGAGACGGCAAACGGATAGCTCGAAAAATCGACCGGAAAAAGAATCCGATGTCTGAATACCATGATTCGGCTGTCCTTCCTCTGTGATGTTTTCGTGATCTGCCTGCAGCGGGACGTGCCCGGCACGGCGATGCAGGACCGCTATCGAAACCAAATGTGGGACGAGATCAGAGGAAAGCAGGCGGTGGAGAACGGCTGCTTCCGGATGGCACCCGGCGCCCGGATCCCCTCACAACGGCGCGAGGCAGCAGAGTGCAAATGCCGGGGTCCCCGCTGGAAAAGCGCGCCGGAACGATGGCCGGAGAAACATGACCTCTTCGCGGCTGCGAACTCCCAACCGCCGTCAGAAGACCGCTGCGGGAAGCGAACACAGGCGGCGGAGCCTGGCGTTCCGATTGAAAGGCCCGCCAGGCCTCCGGACGCGTGTGGGAACCAGACGCATCAGCGGCTGAGAGAGGGGCGATTGCCAGCAGGCACACCAGCGCGGCCGATAATACGAGACGAAATGGCTTGCCGACAATCATTAAACTCTTTTAATAATAGCCCGCCACCAGAAAAAGTCAAGGATGACCTGTAGTGTTCAGCGCGCCGGAGAGACTCCAACCTGGCTGTGCGCGATAAGGGAAACGGCAATGGGCACCGTTTCGTGATACTGAACTTTCAGGACCACCTGGTAGAAGCGCGGGGGGCCTCCATTCGTGGTTTGGGTCTTTCCGTCCAGCGTGCGCACGAGATCCGGGTTCGTAAACCAGTGAACGGCTGCCAGAGTTCCGGAGTCGTGATTGCTGCAGAAGCTGAGAATGTCGCCGCGCCCGAGCGGTCCAGGCACATGAGTAATCAGCGCGTAAACTTCCCCGCTGTCCTGGGTTACCGCATAGCGATCGGGCATGCGCGGCGGTTCGCCCGACTTCGGGTGGAGCACACGAACGCCATCCTCTTCGAGCACGTAGTTGAGTTCCGAGGGCAGCCCTTTCAGAAGTGGAGCAAAATAGCGGGGGTTGCCGATCATGATGACGTTGTTATCCGCGAGCTGCTGCCACGTGAGCTGGTCGCTCCTGGTTATGGAGACACTCTGATTTCGCCCGGTGAAGATACGGCCGAGACTGAACAGGGCATTCGCCTCGCCAGCGGTCGTGTACCCGTGGCGAGCCAGAATCGCGGGATTCCCCAGCGCTTTCCGAATCGCCATCAGCCGCGGTGAGGTTCCCGCCTGCTCGAGGGATTCCGCCGCGGGGTCGCGGTAGAGCCCGGCTCCATCGAGATCGATAAAGAGTGGATAAGCCGCCGATATGATCACCGGGCTGCCTGGTGTTACAAACGGTTTCCAGAGGTCCTGCATCTCCCGGTTCCACTCGTTGCCACTGATGGCTGAAGTCCGTTCCGCCGTAAGTAGATGGCTTGCCGACCACACGGCCGATGCGGTTGTCAGAATCAGAGCGGCAATCAGAAATGGAAAGGATCGCTGCCGGAAGCCCGGTTCAGCCGGTCTGCCGGCTTCCTTTGCAGGCGCGTTGGTTGCCGGCGGCGTCGCGGGTTCCGGCGCAGGACTCTGCCTGTTCTCAAACTGCAGCTTGAAATGACCCTTCGGCAGATCGAGGACGACAGCGTCGTCGCTCCCTTCGGTCCGGTAATACTCATTCAGCCTCTGACGGAGCCTTCCCACATGGATGCGAACCGCCGAGTCCTGCCTGGGGTCGTAGCTGGAGGGCTTCCCGAGAGCATCGACGCCGATCGTGTATTCCTTGAGCTGATCGGCAGTTCCTTCGAGAGCCTTATCCGCCAGGTATCGCAGGAGCCGCCGCAGGGTTTGCGATTGCCGGAACGCCGAGCTCTGGATGACGCGATCCACCGCAGCCAGCCGGGCCATCTCTGGCGGCACCATAGCAGCGGTCAGTATATACAAGCCTCGCATCCGCCGCCATGCCCGGGAAAACAGCGCTGCCACAGGCTGTATACCGCGGTGAATCACCGTGTTTATCCGGCTTTCCGATCTCGCCGCCGGCTGCATGTGTGTTAGTGTTGCGGCATGTTTCAGCGCTGCCGGTCTTTCAGCCGCAGTGTTGAGCCCGAGGACTGACCATTGGGGAGTCAGCTTTCGGGAACGCGATTGTAGCAGGGGGCGTCCATGCATTTCGTTCGTGCTCTGGCATTTTGTCTTCTGGCGTCCGGCGCGTTGTGGGCGCAAACCTCTCAAATCGGAGGAACGGTAAAAGATACGACTGGCTCCGTAATCCCGGGCGCCGACGTGAAGGTCACGCAAACGGCGACCGGCGTTGTTCGCACTGCGACGACCAGTGCGGAAGGAGACTTCGTCATTCCCAACCTTCCAATTGGTCCGTACGTGGTCGAGGTGAGCAAGCCCGGCTTCACAAAATACGTGCAGACGGGCATCGTGCTGGAAGTCGGGACCGCGCCGACCATCAACGTGACGATGAACGTCGGTGCGGCAAGTGAGCAGGTGACCGTCCAGGCGGACGCCCTGCAGGTCGAAACACGCGACAGTGGCATCGGCCAGGTGATCGATACGCAGCGCGTTCTGGAAATGCCGCTGAACGGCCGCGAACCTCACGAGCTGATTTTCCTGGCCGGCATGGCAAATTATCCGGGCCAGACGAGTCTGCAGAGCGTGCGAAATTATCCGACTGTTGTGGTTTCCATTGCAGGCGGTGCGCCGGACGCCGTGGCCTATCTACTGGACGGCACGATATACCAGGATCCGTACAACAACCTCAGCCTGCCGCTGCCTTTCCCGGACGCGCTCCAGGAATTCAAGGTGGAAACCAGCGGCGTGCAGCCCCAGTATGGGTACCACTCGACGGCGACAGTGAATGCCGTGACCAAGTCCGGTACCAATCAGTTCCACGGCGACGCATTTGAGTTTCTGCGCAATGGCGATCTGAACGCCCGCGACTTTTTCGCGAAGACGCGCGACACGCTGAAGCGTAACCAGTACGGCGGCACGATAGGCGGGCCGATCAAGAGAGACAAGCTGTTCTTCTTTGGCGGTTTCCAGCGCACCAACCTGAGGTCGGACTCGGCCCAGAACACGGCGTTCATTCCAACGCAGGCGATGGTGGCGGGCGATTTCACGTCAATCACTTCTGCTGGCTGCAACAGCGGCAGGCAGATCAACCTGCCGGCATCGCTCGGGTTCAACAACAACACGATCGACCCGTCTCTGCTGAATCCCGTTGCGTTGAACATCGTAAAGACCATGCCTGTGACGACCGATCCCTGCGGGCGCGTGTTGTACGGCCTCGCAGCAAACCAGGATGAAAATCTGGGGGTGGCGAGGATCGATTACCAGATCAACGACAAGCAGTCCATGTTCGGCCGCTATACGGTGGGGAAACTGAACGTAGGTTCCACTTTTGACGGCAAGGACCCGCTTTCACTCAACACCTTCGGGGTGAACGATCTCGATTACTCGATCACGCTTGGCCACACGTGGCTTCCGTCGCCGAACTGGGTCAATTCGTTCCGGGTGGGGGGCTCGCGCACAAATGTCGCCAAGGTTCCGGACAACTACGCATCGTGGACATCGCTGGGCGCGAACATTACTCCGCTCGCCGGAAACGTGATCGCGATTACGGCGACACCGGAGTTTACGATCGGCGGCGTATCGGCATCGCCGGGGGCCTCACACAACGGCCCGATGCTGTCTTTCTATGACGACGTCAGCTGGATCAAGGGCGCCCACCAGGTGATGTTCGGTGGCAGCTTCTACCGGCAGATGCTGAACTACTTCTCCGGACCGAATGCAATCGGCACGCCGGTGTTTGATGGTTCAATAACCGGTGCGGGCGGGGGCGCGAGTGTGCTGGCCGATTTCATGCTGGGGCGGCCAGCGACATTCTCGCAGGGCACGCTCTACGGTTTCTATAGCCGGCAAAGGTACATGGCGCTGTACATTCAGGATTCATGGAAGATCAACTCGCGCCTCACCCTGAACTACGGCGTGCGCTGGGAGCCCTCTACTCCCGTGTTCCAGAAGACAACGGCGCAGGACGAGCATTTCGATCAGGGGCTGTTCAACCAGGGGATCAAGAGCGCCTACTACACGAACGCGCCCGTCGGGCTGGTAGTATCGGGCGATCCGCAGTATTCGTGCGGCAACTACTTCTACTGCCCGCAGTGGGATAAATTCTTCCCCCGCATCGGTCTGGCATTAGACCCGAAGGGCGACGGCAAGATGACGATCCGGGCGGCGTACGGTATGTTCGGGGATCGCCCGAACATGCTGGCGCTGAGTCAGGAGCAGTTCAGTCCGCCATTCGGAAACCTGATTTCCGTTTCGGGATCGAATCTGGCCAACCCGTGGACGAGTTTTGCGGGACTGCCGGGCTTCTCGCCGGCGGGACAGAATCCGATGGCGGAACTGGCTGCGGCGAACTCCTTCGGGCACCAGGCGAAGACGATCCCGTTTCCCACATTCGGCAGCTACGTAACGACTCCATTGACCGACTGGAAGGCGCAGTACGTGAACCAGTGGAATTTCAGCATTCAGCGGCAGTTTGGGGTGGGCTGGCTGGTGAGCGCGAACTACCTTGGCACGAGCACGATTCACCTGGTCAGCGGTGAAAACATCAACGCGCCCGTGCTGGTACCAAATACAGCCGGCACTCCGCTGGGCACCTGCCCGGCGGGCGTTACAGCGGGTTGCAACTCGACGACGAACTACAACCAGCGCAGGCCGCTTTATCTGCAGAATCCGGCGACCGGCGTTTACTACGCGGGCATCGGCTTCGCGGATCCGGGCGGCACGGCGGAATATCAAGGCCTCAACTTGTCCGTTCAGAAGCGCGTGAGCAATGGCCTGAATCTTCTGGCGAACTACACGTGGTCTCACTGCATCAGCGATCCCTGGAACAACAACCCGACCAACGGAGGCGTGGCTCCGCCCGGCAATCGGCGGCAGTGGCGCGCCAACTGTGTGGGTATCGACGTCCGTCAGAACTTCAATCTCAGTGCCGTGTACAACACGCCGAGGTTCACCAGTAGGGCAGTCCGCCTGCTGGCGAGCGACTGGCAACTGGCTCCGATCCTGAGTATCCGATCGGCGCAGGAGTTCTCCGTGCTGGCCGGCCCGGACCGCGCTCTGACCACCGTCGCGGGACAGCCCGCGCAATATTTGGGCGGCAGCCCGTACAACTCGAATCAGACCGTTGACCACTGGCTGAACGCCTCTGCATTCGGTCTTCCGGCACTGGGCACCTACGGCAATCTCGGATTGAACAACTTGAAGGGGCCGGGCGTTTTCCAGCTGAATCTGGCGTTGTCGCGGAATTTCAAAATCCGCGAGAGCCAGACGCTTCAGGTCCGGGCCGATGCATTCAACCTGCCGAACCACCTGAACCCGTATGCGCCAGGCAATGGACCGATCGGCGGGGCGAGCGCCTCGCAGAACTTCAACGCGTCCAACTTCGGTCAGATCACCAACGACATCAGCGGCAACAATGGCCTGCAGTCGGGCGACTACCGGGTGGTGCAGTTGGCGATGAAGTTCATTTTCTGAGGTTTGATAAGGAGCGGCGTGACGAACCTCTTGGGACCGGCCACCTTCGCGATTCTTTGCGCGGCCAGCGCGCTGGCTCAGGGCAATTACCAACCGCCGAAGGGGCCGGCCCCCAAACTTGCCAGCGGCCACATCGACTTCAGCGGCGTCTGGCAACGTCCGTATGTACCGGACATGACCAAAGACGCCGCCAACCAGAAGGGCGCTGCCGAACTCCCCTTTACCGACTGGGGTCTGAAAAACTGGACAAGTTACGACGCCGCGAATGGCGATTACACCGGCGAGTGTCTTCCCTTCGGCCTGATGCGGTCCATCAATGCGCCATATCCTCTGCAGATCTTCCAGAACGACAAGTATCTGGCTCTGCTGCACGAGCAAAGCACCTGGTTTCACATCGTGCGCCTCAACGACAAGCACCCGAAAGACCTGGAGCCCACATGGTTCGGGGATTCGATCGGCACGTGGGACGGCGACACGCTCGTGATCGACACGATCGGCTTCAACGGGAAGACACGGCTCGACACGATCGGCCATCCGCACAGCGATCAACTGCATGTTGTCGAACGCTGGAGCCGTCCGGACCTCGGCCACATCGATTACGAAATCACCATCGACGACCCGAAGACTTACACCAGACCCTGGAAGAATACACGCGTCTTCACACTGCGCACAGATTGGAAAATCATCGAGTACTCCTGCGAAGAGAACAACAAGGATTTCCGTGACGGGCATATCAAAGGCGTTCAGTAGGACGCGGTCTGCCTGACAGGCCGGGACTAACGGTGGCGCAAAAGACTCTCGAATCCCGTGAACTGCGCCGGGAAAAGTTCGGCCGCGGCCAGTCGGCGGCCATCGGAACCTCGCGGGGCGCCGGTCTGCTCGTCGTGCTGCTCGCGGGCAGCGGGTGCGCCGCGCTGATTTATGAAATCGTCTGGTTCCAGTTGCTGCAACTGGTGATCGGGTCTTCCGCGGTCTCTTTGGGAATGCTGCTGGCGGCGTATATGGGCGGCCTTTGTCTGGGCAGCCTTCTGGCGCCGCGCCTCGTGTCTCCGGCATATCATCCCCTGCGCGTCTATGCGGCCCTGGAAGCGGCGACCGGAGCGCTGGGCCTGCTCGTTCTTTTTGGCGTGCCGCTGGTGAGCCGCATCTATCTGGCCGGATTTTCAGAAGGTATGGCGGGCCTCGCGCTTCGCGGCATCGTAGCGGGCGTTTGTCTGCTGCCTCCCGCCATGCTCATGGGGGCTGGTTTTCCCGCCGTGGCGCGCTGGGTCGAGACAACACCCGCTGGTGTTTCCTCGCTGGGATATCTGTACAGCGCCAACATCGCCGGGGCGGTGATTGGCTGTGTCGCCGCCGGTTTCTATCTCCTGCGAGTGCACGACATGGTGGTGGCCTCGTATGTCGCGGCGTCCGTCAATCTGGCTGTCGCGGTGGTGGCGTTCGCTGCGTCGCGGAAGCGGCAATATAGCCCGGCCAATCCAATCTCTCCCGATCGAAAGATACGGCAGGCGCCCGGCGTGAAAGCGGTGTATTTCGTGATCGCCCTTTCCGGTCTTTGCGCGCTGGGGGCGGAGGTGGTCTGGACGCGCCTGCTCTCGCTGCTTCTCGGGGCGACGGTTTACACGTTTTCCATCATCCTCGCGGTCTTCCTGGCCGGATTATGGGCAGGAAGCAGCGCCGGCTCGTTCTGCGCAAAACGAACGCGGCATCGCGGCCTCGTTCTGGCCGGGTGCCAGGCGGGTCTGGCATTGTCCATCGGATGGACCGCCTGGACGCTGGCGTATTCGTTGCCATACTGGCCTGTCGATCCATGGCTCTCGCTCAGCCCGTGGTTCAATTTTCAGCTCGATGTGGTGCGTTGCGCCTGGGCGGTCCTTCCCGCGACTCTGCTGTGGGGCGCGAGTTTTCCTCTCGCACTGGCGGCCGCAGCGGGACCGGGCGAAGACCCGGGCGCGCTCTCCGGCGGTATTTATGGCGCCAACACTGCCGGCTCTATTGCCGGCGCTCTGGCGTTCACTCTGATTCTTATTCCTGAGCTGGGCACGCGCGGATCCGAGCAGCTTCTGGCTGTTATTGCGCTGGCGGCTGCGGCGATTGCAGCCGCCTTCACGTCCGGTATTCGTCTGCGCCGCCTCGCTCCGGGCGAGTGGGGCCGGTCTCTGGCTATCGGACTGCCATCTCTGGCCGCCGGCGTTCTTCTGATCGCGACGATCGCAGATGTGCCGTGGGAAGTGGTTGCCTACGGCCGCCGCATCGCTCCCATCCTTCGCGCCATCGATCTCTACGACCGGGCTCACCCGACCAGTATTCTGTTCCGCGGCGAGGGACTCAATTCGTCGGTATTAATTGCCGAACGGGCAGGACAACGGCATTTCTATGTCAGCGGCAAGGCGGAAGCTTCCACCGCCCCGCTGGATATGCGGCTGGAACGCATGATGGGCGATATTCCGGGTCTGATTCACGCGCAGCCCCGCTCGGTACTGGTTGTGGGTTTCGGCGCCGGAGTGACCGCCGGATCGTTTGTCCCTTACCCCGACATGCAGCGTCTGGTCATCTGCGAACTCGAGCGTCTGATTCCTGCCGCCTCCACGCGCTTTTTTGGGCCGCAGAATTACAACGTGCTGCACGACCCCCGTACGCGGATCGTCTATGACGACGCCCGCCACTTCATCTTCACTACGCGGGAGAAGTTCGATGTCATCACGACGGATCCCATTCATCCGTGGGTCAAAGGGACATCGAGTCTCTATTCCCGCGAGTACTACCGGCTGGTGAAACAGCACCTGAATCCCGGCGGCGTTGTGGCTCAGTGGCTGCCGATTTATGACAGCGACGCGGAGACGGTTAAAAGCCAACTGGCAACCTTCTTCGATGTCTTTCCGGAAGGAACGATCTGGAGCAATAACATCAACGGTGACGGCTACGATCTGGTGCTGCTGGGCCGCACGGATTCCCGGCCGGTGAGCCTCGATGCATTGCAGCAGCGCCTCAACCGCGCGGACTATGCACGCCTCAACGCATCCCTGGCGGAGGTCGGCTTCCATTCGGCCGTGGACGTCCTCGCGACTTATGCCGGGCGCGCCGCCGGCCTCGAGGCCTGGCTCGCCGGCGCCCGCATCAATGACGACATGACCATGCGCCTGCAGTACCTCGCGGGGATGGGTCTGAATTCGATGTCGTTCCAGAGCGTTTACCGCGATATCGTGTCCAGGCGCAGGTTTCCGGACGACCTGATTGTTGGCGCCGGTCCCCGCATGGACGCGCTCCGCACACTCTTGCATCCATCACGCGGGAGATAGCCGGGCGATCAGTTCTCCGACGGGTGTTCGATGCGATCGAGAATCATCACGTTCATCGAACTCCTGCGCGATTCCATCCTGAATCCGAGTTGATCGCGGAGAGCCTGGTCGAAGGTCGGCCCCTCCGCATCGGGCGCCGTG
>CAZXCO010000549.1:0-16276 GCA_964639095.1 uncultured Solibacteraceae bacterium | reverse complement strand
GGACTATTTTGAAAAAGACCGGCAGGAATATGAAGCTCGCGGACTGGTGACGCGAAAGCAATTCGGCATCATGCTGGGCGCGGGCATCGCCATGATGCTGCCGAAGGTCGCGAATGCGGTTACCGTGACCGAATCGGAAGTGAACGTCAAGACCCCCGACGGCACCGCGGACTGCTACTTCGTGCATCCGGCAAGCGGCACGGCCCCGGGCGTCCTGGTATGGCCGGACATTTTCGGACTGCGGCCGGCATTCCGCCAGATGGGCAAACGGCTCGCCGAATCGGGCTATTCGGTGCTGGTGGTGAACCCGTTCTACCGCACGAAGAAAGCGCCCACCGCGGCCAACGGCGCCGCCACGCCAATCCAGCAGGTTATGCCGCTCATGCAGAGTCTGAACGAGAAGACGCACATGACCGACGCGAAAGCGTTCATCGGATGGCTGGACCAGCAATCGTCCGTGGCGAAGAACCGGAAGATGGGCGCGCAGGGATACTGCATGGGCGGTCCGATCGCGTTGCGCACGGCTGCCGCGGTGCCCGATCGCATCGGCGCAGTCGGCTCATTTCATGGCGCCGCGCTGGTAACGAACATGCCGGACAGCCCGCATCTCCAGGCGGCGAAGAGCCACGCGCAGTTTCTCATCGCCATCGCCGCGAACGACGACATGCGCTCGCCCAACGACAAAAACGTCATGAAGGAGACCTTCGCCAAAGCAGGGCTCTCAGCCGAGATCGAAGTATATGCCGGGTCCGCGCACGGCTGGTGCCCTCCGGATTCCGGAGTTTATAACCAGGAATTGGCCGAGAAGGCGTGGAGCCGCCTGCTCGCGCTCTACGGAAAAGGTCTGGCCTGAGCGCCACCGGGATGCCGGACTCGGGTCGTCTTGCTCTCGTTCTCGGAGCCGGCGGCGGAATCGGCGGCGAAACCGCCGCCGCGCTTTCGCGCCATGGCTGGAGAGTGCGCGCGCTGTCGAGGAGCGGCCGGCGCCCCGGTGATTCCGGGGACTGGGACTGGGTGAAGGGCGACGCACTGGATCGCAACTCCGTCGTGTCGGCCGCGGAGGGCGCCGGCGCCATAGTCCATGCGGTGAACCCTCCGGGCTACAGAAACTGGGCCAGGCTGGTGTTGCCCATGATCGAGAACACTATTGCGGCGGCGAGGGCAAGCGGCGCGCGCGTCCTGCTGCCGGGCACGATCTACAATTACGGGCCGGACGCGTTTCCCGTGCTCCGCGAAGATTCTCCGCAGAACGCAACCACGCACAAGGGAGTCATCCGCATCCAGCTGGAGAAAAAGATGCAGGACGCCACCGCGGACGGCGTCCGTTCTCTGATCGTGCGGTTCGGAGATTTCTTCGGGCCGAGATCGGGCCAGAGCTGGTTCTCTCAGGCAATGGTGAAACCCAATCGGCCCGTAACCAGCATCACGTATCCCGGCAGCAAAGGAACAGGGCACGCGTGGGCCTACGTGCCCGACGCCGCGGAAACCTTCGCGCAACTGATGGATCGCGAGCAGGAGCTGGAGCCGTTTGCGCGCTATCATTTTCGCGGGTACTGGGACGCGGACGGCACGGAAATGATTGCCGCAATCGCCCAATGCGCCGGCAAGCCCTCGCTGCCCGTGAAGAGCCTGCCCTGGTTCCTCCTGAAGCTGGCCTCGCCGTTCAACGAGACGATGCGCGAAATCAGCCGGACTCGTCCGCTCTGGCAAAACGTGATTCAACTCGACAATACGAAGCTGGTTCGATTTCTGGGGCAGGAACCTCATACTCCCATAGCAATCGCGGTCGAGGCGACGCTGCGCGGGATGGGTTGCCTCGGGTGACGATCTCAACCGGGCGGACCTTGTACCTGGCAGGAACAGCTTCGCGCGGCCCCGCAAGTCCCCCGAAACCAGGCGGGACGCGCCAATCA
Organism: uncultured Solibacteraceae bacterium; assembly: GCA_964639095.1. Taxonomy (GTDB): domain Bacteria; phylum Acidobacteriota; class Terriglobia; order Bryobacterales; family Bryobacteraceae; genus BOG-234. The sequence continues at coordinate 14,363 of CAZXCO010000549.1, read as the reverse complement.
CGCGAGACCGGCGGGGACATCGGGCAGTATTACAATTTTGTAACTTAACGCAGCGCAACTTACGCTCCTGTAACTTCCGGCGCTGTCACTTACAGCACCGTCATTGTCATCAAAGATTCATTTGACGCTTTCTCCGCGTGCTTCGTATGATGGCATCGCTGTCGATCTGAATATTCCCTTGGAGAATTCTCTTTCGTGAACACACTCGCGACTCGTGTCGTCTTGTCTCTCGCCGCACTCGGGCTGACTGCATCTTACTCGCAGGCGCAACCCACTCTGCTGGCTGTTGGCTCGCTCACTCAATCCCGGGCGGGCGATAACGCCGATCTTTCCGGCCTCACGTATAACCTGGAGAATGGCGCCCCTGCCAATCTGCTGGGCGGACTTGGATCCGGCATCGCTTACGCGTCCGGAAATACATTTCTGGCTCTTCCGGATCGCGGACCAAACGCCATTTCCTTCGATTCCGCCATTGACGACACCGTAAGCTACATCAACCGGTTCCACACGATCCAGATGGATCTGAAGCCCAGTCCGAAGAGCCCCGGCCTGCCGTTTACGTTAACCCCTTCACTGCGCTCGACAACTCTGCTGTGGAGCCTGACGCCTCTCGTCTACGGCAGCGGCACGGGGCTCGGCGTGGGTTCGGGTGTTCCGCAGGCCAATAACTTCTTCCAGCACTATTTCACGGGCCGCTCGGATAACTTCGATTCGAAAGAAAATTCAGGCAACCCGAGCAACGCCCGACTCGACACCGAATCGATTCGCGTTTCCAACGACGGGCTGAGCGTGTTCATTTCCGATGAGTACGGTCCGTATGTTTATCAGTTCAGCCGGCTCAACGGCGTTCGTCTCCGCTCGTACAAGCTGCCCGATTCGTTTTATGTTTCCAACCTGAGCCCGGTCGGCAAGGATGAGATCGGCAACAACACCAGCGGCCGGACCGCCAACAAGGGCATGGAAGGCCTGGCTCTCACGCCCGATGGCCGCACCCTGGTCGGCATCATGCAGAACGCGCTGATTCAGGATGCCGCCGAAGGGGGCGATGCCGCCAACCTGCTGCGCATCGTCACGATCGATGTCCGCTCCGGACAAACGCACCAGTATGCCTATCTCCTCACGACCGGCTCAGGCGTCAGCGATATCCTCGCGATCAATAATCACGAGTTCCTGGTTGATGAGCGCGACGGCAAGGGGCTTGAGGGAGGCGACGGCGGAACCAGCAACAAAGCCAAAGTGAAGCAGCTTTTCAAGATCGATCTGGCCGGCGCCGTCGATATCTCGGACATGGACGGGACGACCGCCGCGACCCATGCGGTGAACAAGAACCTGTTTCTGGATCTCGTTTCGCTGTTCACGGCCAACAACTTCATCGCTGCCGACCACATTCCGTCGAAGATCGAAGGAATCGCTTTCGGCAAGGACGTCAATGAGGGAAAAACGAAGTGGCACACTTTGTGGGTTTCGAACGACAACGACTTTCTGCTGTCGACCGCCGACACGCCCGCGGTTCCGAATCCCAGTCAGTTCTTTGTCATCGGCTTCACTGACGCGGATCTGAAGGGTTCGACGCTCGTGCCCCAATTCCACGATTTCCCGTTTGGAGACTGATTCAGACGGCGGTGAGGTTGTCCTCCCAACGCGGCGGGCTTTACGGCTCGCCGCGTTTTTCTTTCTCCGCATAAACGATGCGCTCCACGGGCGTGGAGACCAGCCGGCGGCCGGCGGGCAGAATATATCTCGACGCCAGTTCGTCATAACCGGCATCCTCGATGATCCGACAGCCGTAATTGCGGAGGAAGGCCGGCCAGTCCGCAGATTCCATGCCGAATTTCCAGAGCCTGCTCGCGACAAACTGCTTGTAGCCGCTTTCCCAACCGTAAACGTCCTTGCCCTCCAGAAAACTTCTGCGGACGTATGTGAAGACAAGGCGGCTGCCCGGCGCCGCTTTCGCGAGCCAGCCGAACGTCGCCCTCACGCCCTGCTCGGTCAGATATTGCGAGACTCCTTCCCAGATGAAGAAAGTCCGGCTGCGCAGCGAGTATCCATGCGCTGCCAGCACGGCGCCAGGATCATCGCGGTCAAAATCCACAGGAACAAGTTTGATGTTCGCGGGGATGCTCCCGAACACCTTGTGCAGACGCTTCTCTTTCGCCCGCACGCTCTCGTTTTGGTCGAGTTCCCATACAGGCAATCGGGAAACAACCGGCGGACGGCACGCCCGCGTATCCAGGCCCGCGCCCAGATTCACCAGCGCCTCGATTTCGTTCCGGGAGGTAAACACCTTTTCGTCGATGTAGCGTTTCCGGCACAGCAGGCCGCCCCAGATGCCCGGGTTATGCTTTTCGCTGAGGCCGATCAGCCAGTCCCGCACGCGGCGCGGTTGCAGGAGCCGGACGAATCCCTTCCCTCCGAAAGGCAGGAATCGAAAAGCCAGGTCGTCGTCGACGATGTGCTGCGCCTTCGGGAAATATTGCTCGATCGCCACCAGCGCCATCGGCATGATTCCCGTTTTTGCGGCTTCTCTGGCCATGGGATACCCTCAGCATCGCGCATGCTCAATCGGGCGTCGCCCCCTCCATCGCGGACGGGGCCAGAATATCGGCCGCACGATGGCCCGGAGGAACGGCGTCGATCAGAATGACGTCGCCTTCCGAATTTCGCGTCCGGAGCGGAAGAATCGACTGATATGCGGATGACCGGTACTACGCGCGGGCTCTTTCGCGGTCCGGGAATTCAATCATGATCAGATCGCCGGACCAGTTCCCTTCCAGCCGTTCGACGGGTCCGCCGTGGACGACGAACCTGCCGTCGAACGGCGCGAGCGTCGCATCGATCCTTTTGAGGTATTCGACGATTGGCGCCGCGATGCGGACTCTGCGAAGGCAGGCAACAGCAAATGTGGCCATGCGTCAGCATTCCTCCGATGCAAATTGCGCCAGATCCCGGTTCAGTCTTTCCTTGTGCGTGAAATACAGGCCATGAGGCCCGTCCTCGTATACGACGAGCCGGGAGCCGGGGATCAGAGCAGCGGCCGGGCCGCCGGTCACTTCAAGAGGAGCGGATGCGTCGCGATCGCCATGAATCAATAGAGTGGGGATTCGGATGCGCGGGAGTTCGCTGCGGAAGTCGGTCACCGTCTGAATCCGGTTCATCTCGATGGCCGCACGCAGAGAAGCCTGCATCATCATCCCCAGAGTCCAGTCGACGACGGCGCGAGAGATGCCCGGAACGAAGTACGCCTCCGCGCCGGCTTCCGCCCACGCCGGAAAATCCTTCGCGATCGCGCACCGTACCTGATCGAAAACAGCGCCGTCGATGCCTCCGGGGTTATCCGGCGTCTTCAGCAGGAACGGAATGGCCGCGGGAGCCACAAATACGACGCGCGCAACTCGTTCCGTTCCATAAGTGCTCAGGTAGCGGACGATCTCGCCGCTCGCAAAGGAGTGCGCGACGACAATGGCATTCTTCAAATCGAGCGCGTCGATCACGGCTGCGAGGTCGGCGGCCAGCGTGTCGAAATCGTAACCCCTCCCCGGATCGCTCGACCTGCCGTGCGAGCGGCGGTCGAACGCGATGCAGCGGAATCCCTGCTCGGCCAGCGGCTGCATCTGATAAGCCCACATCGCGGAGCTGAGCGTCCAGCCGGCAAGAAAGACCAGCGGCCGGCCGGCGCCCCAGTCGCGATAGAACAGGCTGACGTTGTCGCGGGTTCGAATATAATTCGGATCCATCGGTTGGCTATGTGCGGTCATATTGAATTCCCTCTGCGGCCATGATGGGGTGTTCCGCGCTTCCAGTCGATTACCTCCGAGGTAATGGAAGCGTCGCGGCCGGACGCGCTATCGTCGGGACATGACCTCCTCCGCAATCCATGCGGGCGCATTGCTGAAGGAGTGGCGTTCCCGCCGCCGGCTCAGCCAGCTCGATCTGGCGTGCGAGGCCGGCATTTCGACCCGGCATCTCAGCTTCATCGAGACCGGGCGGTCGCAGCCGAGCCGCGAGATGATTCTGCACCTTGCCGGCAGCCTTGATGTGCCATTGCGGGAGCGAAATGATCTCCTGCTCGCGGCCGGCTATGCGCCCGTTTATCCGGCGAGGCCGCTCGAAGATGCGGCGCTCTCGGCGGCGCGCCAGGCGGTGAATCTGGTGCTCACCGGCCACGAGCTGCTTCCCGCCCTTGCGGTGGACCGGCACTGGAACCTGATTGCCGCAAATCGCGCGGTGGCGCCGCTGCTCGCGGGGGCGGCTCCGGAACTCGTTGCGCCGCCCATCAATGTGATGCGGCTGAGCCTGCATCCCCGCGGGCTTGCAGCGCGAATCGTGAATCTCCCGGAGTGGCGCGCGCACCTGCTGGAGCGGCTCCGGCGGCAGGCGAGCGCTACCGCCGACCCCGCGCTGTCGGAGTTGCTGGCGGAACTTCGCGGATATTCCGCAGCGACGCCGGAGTGCGCCGCGGGTCCGGGCGTCGATTCGTCGATTGTGGTGCCGCTTCACCTCGCCACCGAGGCCGGCGCACTGAGGCTCTTGAGCACCACGACTGTTTTCGGAACGCCGCTCGATGTCACGGTGTCGGAGATTGCGATCGAGTCCTTCTTTCCCGCCGACGAGGAATCGGCGGCCGCCCTCCGCCGGCTGACCGGCGGAACGGCCTGACGGGCTCCGGGTCCGGCGCTGCAGCGCCATTCTGTATACTGTCTGCGCAAGGCTCACCGCCCCTGAAGACTGAAAGGAAAATCATGAAAAAGATGCGTCCCCTTATGCTCGCGCCGCTGGCTCTGCTTCTGGCGGTGGGCACGATGACCTGGCTCGCCGGCGACGCCAACCCCACCAGTGTCCTCACGGGCCAATCAGCCTTCGTCTCCTCGGTCACGGTCAAGCCGGGAATATTTCGAAAGGTGACGGTCTCCGATCTTCCGAAGCCCTTCGCCACCAAATCGGTGTCGACGAAGTCGAGAATCGTACCGCGGCCCGCGGGCACACTGCCGCAGGCCCCGGCGGGTTTTCGCGTGGGACTCTTCGCGGACGGACTGGTCATGCCGCGGGTGATTCGTGTGGCTCCGAACGGCGACATCTTCGTGGTGGAGACGCAGGCCGGCCGCGTGCGCGTGTTCCGGGGCATTGCGGCGGATGGGAAACCCCGCCAGACATCGGTGTTCGCCACGGGATTTCATGAGCCTTACGGAATGGTCTTTTACCCGCCAGGAGCAAATCCGCAATGGCTTTACATCGCCAACACGGACTCGGTGGTGCGTTACGCCTACAAAAACGGCGATCTGAAGGCCACGGGCAAACCAGAGGTGGTCATTGCCACGCTCCCTTCCAGCCGTCCCCGCGATGAGGTCGCTGTCCATGCATACGACCTGGCGGTCGCCGCAGGAAAGGCGCCTCCCGATCACGGGCACTGGACCCGCGACCTCGCGTTTTCGCTGGACGGCAAGCGCCTGTTTGTCGGCGTGGGCTCCGCATCGAACCTCGACGATCCGGACGATCACCCGAGCGAAACGCATCGCGCCAACATTCTCGAATACACGCCGGATGGAAAATTCGTAAAGGTTTATGCATCGGGCATTCGCAATCCTTCCGGCATTGCGGTGAATCCAACGACCGGGCAGTTGTGGTGCTCAGTGAACGAACGCGACGGACTGGGCGACAATCTGCCGCCCGACTATATCACTCACGTGGAAGAAGGCGGGTTCTATGGCTGGCCCTTTTACTACATGGGGAGCAATCCGGAACCGCGCCTCCAGGGAAAGCATCCGGAACTGAGAGCGAAGACGATCGTGCCGGATGTTTTGCTGCAGTCCCACTCGGCCTCGCTGCAGATGACCTTTTACAGCGGGAACCAGTTCCCCGCGGAATACCGGGGCGATATTTTCGCAAGCGAGCACGGCTCGTGGAACCGGCTGGTGCGATCCGGATACGAGGTGGTCCGCGTCCCGCTCAGGAATGGCAAATCGAGCGGGATGTACGAAGACTTTCTGACCGGATTCGTAGCTCCCAACGGAGACGTCTGGGGCCGTCCGGTGGGCGTCGCAACGGCGCCGGATGGATCGCTGCTGGTTTCGGACGACGGTGAAGGCGCGATCTGGCGCGTCAGTCACACCGGCAAATAGGCGTCAGCGCCTATTTGCATCGGTCTGCCGGCGTGGGCTTTTCGCGATATTTGTCATGACAGTTCGCGCAGGCCGTGGTCAGCGAATCGGCAGCGTCGAGAATTTTGTCCTGGTCTTTGGTCTGCGCCGCTTTGTAGGCTTTCAATCCCGCCTGGCGCACGCCTTCAACCAGTCCGGCCCAATCGGGGTTTGACAGAGGAACATCTCGGCCGTTCGAACATTTCCGCCCGGGAATTGTCAGGAGGTTCGCCGCTTCCGCGATCGCCAGGCCGCTGTTTTCTACTGCCTGCCATTTCCCGAACGTGTTGGCCAGAGGGTCGGTTGCCGTCGAAGGGTCTTTGGCCGGCGGCACATCGGCCGGGTTGACGCTTTGGGCGGCGAAAATTACGTTCGAACTCGGGAAGAAAATGCCTTTCATGAGTTGCGCCAGCGTGGCGTCCGCATGAAGAGCAGGCCGTACCGGAGTCTGTGCCTCCGAACGCTGAACGGGCAGAGGGGCCAGGATTGCCAGCCCCACCAGGGCAAGAGACATCTTGTAATGCAGGCGCGGGCTTGTATATTTCATTTTTTCTCCTCCGGTGGAGGCCAGTATATTCTCTCTGCAGCCCCATTCGCGCCGTCACATACCACAGATTCAGGTCAGTGACAGGTCAATGCGCGCCGTTTCGGAGCGCTTCACCCACCGCCAGGGCTATCTGTAGTGCGCAACCGCCGGCCCGCCGCTGGCGTTATTGTCGTGCCGGTGAACTCTCGCGACTACGGGAGGCGGCACGGTATAAAGGCCGGATGCATCAAACGTACCGGGACCCTGGTAAAGCTGCCGGAAGGAGTGGGACCTTTGGAAAATCCCGGTTCTTCGGGTTTCCGCCCTGTCGTGTGCGGTCTGGAACGTTCTGTGGTAGAGGATGCACCCGTATGCATGACCGTTCACAAGGTCGCCGTTTGCGTCATAGGCGTACTGTTCATTTCCGCCGCACAGCGCACAGACCCGCTGAATGACCCCGGGCCCCGCGGCCTTCCGCTGCACATAAGCAGCCGGCGGCTGCGTCTGCGGGTGATAGACCGGAGGCGCCTGCCGTATTCTTTGCGCCGCTGGAGAGATCTGACGCTGCGCCGTGCCGGCGCCGGGCAGACTGTTGTTTGGACGATACACAGCTGGCGCGGTGCGACTGGTCTGCGTCTGGACCGGCGATTTTTCTCGCATATCTCGCTTATCCTTTCCGTTCCCGGAAATGCGTGTTGATTCTGCAGTCACCGGCGTTGCCTCCAGACTATAAATGCCTGCGGGGAATGTCAATTCGAACGCTATAATCGCCTGAATGGGTCTTACAGGTTTGAGAGGTGGAGATTGTCTGCTTTTGGGAGTCGCGGGAGCGGTAATCCTGTCGATTTTCGCCGCTCCGGCAACTGCGCAAACGCCTTTGTTCACTCTCAGCGACACGTTTCCGCTGGACGGGTCGAGCCAGGCGAATTATTCAGAGGCGCCAACCACAATGGCGGTTGCCGATTTCAATCGTGACGGCAACGCGGATATCGTCGCCGCGAACACGAATGGCGATACCCTCACTCTTCTGCTGGGCGACGGAACCGGCAACTTCGTTCCGGCGCCGGCAAGCCCCATCAATCTGGACACCAGTGTCCTTACAGTCGTGTCAGGCGACGTCAACGGGGACGGCAATCCGGATCTGGTTGCGGGAGGCGGAACGGTCGTCGTTTTACTGGGGGACGGCGCCGGCAACTTCACAAAAGGAGCCGGGATTGTTCCGTCGAATTATTTCATCGGCGCCTCCCTCCTGGTCCTCGCCGATTTCAACGGGGACGGCAAGCTGGATCTGATTCCTTATTCCTCTGGCGCCTCAACTCTTCTCTTTGGCGATGGGACCGGCGGTTTCGGACCGCCGCATGCTTCCCCGCTCACAACGGTCTCTCCGGTCGGGAGCGTCGTGGCAGCAGACTTCAACGGCGATGGCAAGATGGATCTCGCTGCTCTCCCCTGGCGGGGCACAAATATGGGAACCGTCTTCACCGGCGACGGGACCGGGCGGCTTCAGAGAGTTTTCAACTTTCTCGGTTCCGTGGCCGCCATCGATAATACATCCGCTGCAGCCGACTTCAACGGTGATGGAAAAACAGACATTCTGACATTCATGCCCTGGGGAGAGGGTGGCGACGCTCAGACGTGGGCATGGACAGGAGAGCCGGTCTATACCTTCAAGTTGACTCAGACAGTGATTCCAGCCATACCGAGCTCTGTCATCACGGCCGACTTCAACGGGGATGGCAAAGCTGATTGGGCCGGAATCAACCCGGGACTTGGAACGGTCACCGTCTCTCTTGGGGACGGAACGGGGAAATTTACCGCGGCGTCCGGCAATCCGTTCGCTGTCGGCGTCCCGCCTGTCGCGCTCGCGTCGGGTGACTTCAATGGCGATGGCCAGGCGGACCTCGCGATCAACACTGGATCCGCGGTTGTCATCCTGCTCAATGCAATGTCGTCCCCACCGGCCACCGGACCCGTCATCGCGCCTGGCGGCGTTGTACCCCTTTTCAGCAGTGTGACGGAAATCCAGCCGGGCGAATGGGGATCCATTTACGGAACCAATCTGGGTTCGACGGCCACCTGGAACGGAGATTTCCCCACGTCGCTTGGCGGCACGAGCGTGACCATCAACGGGAAGCCCGCCTATCTTTGGTATGTCAGCCCCACGCAGATCAACTTTCAGGCGCCCGACGACGATACTCCGCCCGGACCGGTGCCGGTGGTAGTCAAGACCACAGCCGGAAGCGCCCTCTCCGTCGTCAACCTGGTTCCGGCGGCACCCTCATTCAGCGTGATCGGCGGCAAATACGTGGCCGGCATCATCCTCCGGCCGGACGGGTCGGGAGCTTATGGCGGAGGGGAATACGACATCATCGGTCCAACGGGCAATTCGCTGGGTTATCCAACGGTTGCCGCAAAGGCCGGGGACAGCATTGAACTTTTCGCTGTCGGGCTGGGGCCGACAGCGTCGTCCGTACCGGCAGGGCGGCCGTTCACAGGCAGCGTGCCGACAATACCTGAGAATCCAGTCATTGTTTACATCAACAACATTGGGTTGAGACCGAATTTCGCGGGATTGTCCAGCGCCGGCCTTTATCAGATCAATCTGGTCGTGCCTGCGGGGCTGGGCACGGGAGATGTTCCGATCACCGCATCGGTCGGCGACGGGTCCTCGTCAATACGCGCGCAGACATCTTCGAAGATCTTCCTGCCGCTTCAGTAGGTGGATTCACAGGAAAATTCATTGCGCGGCACAGGCCCCGCGACGCATGCCTGCACGCAAAAGCAACGCCGCTGCCGCGAAAGTTGCATGCGCTTGCGTACTCTGGCTCGAATTCAGTGCGAAGCGAATGGGGCGCATCTGTCCGTTATGCCGCAGACAGCATTCGGCCTTCTCAATCATGCCGCAGGGCGACTGACGGGTCGATATACATGGCCCGCCGCGCGGGAATCCGGCAGGCGAGCAGCGCGATCAGAAGCAGGAGCGCCGGCGCGGCGGTCATCGTCAACGAATCATACGGCGAGATCCCGACCAACTGCGACTCCAGAAGACGATTGACGGCGAGCGAGGCCATGAGGCCGAGGATCGTTCCGATCGCGACCGGCGACATGCCGTCGCGGAAAACCATCCGCCCAATGTCGCCCGCAGTTGCGCCAATCACCATACGCACGCCGATTTCTTTCGTGCGCCGGGCGATCGAATGCGCGATGACCGCATAGAGTCCGATGGCCGCGAGCAGGAGGGCAATTACCGCAAAGATCGGCGCCACCGCGGCATGCTTCCCCAGTTCGGCATGTTCGAGATCCATGCGGTCGCGGCGGAAGGCAAAGCTGTCCTTTAGAGTGCCGAAATTTTCGAGGAGCACATCGGGATCCAGCTTCCGTATTTCAGCGCGAACGGCCCCGGCCACACGGTTGGGGCGTACACTCGCCCGAAGGAGAAAGGAGGCTCCCCGGAAGTCCGCGCCATCGCTGTTTATGGCGCGCGCCGACGGCGCCTGACGGAAAGGGACATAGACGAGCGGTTTGAACTGTTGCCGTACAGGGTCCCCCTGCATGATGTTCGGAACAACTCCTGCCACCGTGCGCCATTCGCCAGGCTTCTTGTTTCGATCCAGCGCGCGAATACGCCTGCCGGACGGCGGCCCGTCAGAGAGAAACTTCGCGGCAAAGCTCTGGTTCACGATTGCGACCGGCGGCGCCGCCGTGCGATCTCTTTCATCGAACTCGCGCCCGGATATTGCACGCGCACCCACTACGCGGAAGTAATCCTGATCGACAGCCAGAAACTGGGCGGCGTCCCCGCCATTCGGCGGGGCGGGTCTTCCCTCGATCTCGAACATCTGCAGATCCCCGGAGTCCACAGGAATGCTGCTGGCCACGGCCCCATCCTGAATTCCCGGTATGGTTCTCAACTGCCCTTCGAGCCGGTCGAAGTACCGGAGCCGCGCCGCAGAGTCGGGGTATTTGTCGGATGGCAAACTGATCGACCCGACGAGGATGCTCGCGGGGTCACGTACGCCGGTTCTGGCGCCGACGATATTCAGAAGGCTCCGCACCAGCACTCCCGCGCCCGATAACAACACAATCGCAAGTGTCATCTGGCCCGCGACCAGCACGGCTGCCAGGTGCTTGCCGCGCCGCCCCTGCGTCACGCCCGGGGCGTCGCCCTTCAGAGCATTATTCACCCCGAGCCGCAGGACTTTCACAATCGGAGCCGCGGAGAACAAAATCGCCGCAGCAATGGAAACGGCGGCAAGGTAGGCCAGCGTGCCGGCCGTCACCCGGTAGTCGAGGATCTGAAAGCGCGTCGCGGTCGCCGCCGCCCACGTCCGGATACTCCACCTGGCGATCCACCAGCCAACTACCGCAGCGGCGCCGGCAAGCAGGAGACTCTCCAGGAAAATCTGGCGAATCATCCGGCTCCGCCCTGCGCCGAGTGCGCTCCGCGTCGAGAATTCGCGCGACCGCCCAATCGTGCGGGAGAGCGTGAGATTGGTCAGGTTGGCGCAGGCGATCAGCAATACGAACCATGCAGCGGCCCACAGCGAACCGTAGATGACCGCTGCATCCGGGCCGATGAAAACCTGCGAATAAGTATTCACTTTGGGGACGACTCCGCGATTGGTTGCTGGCCGGACTGCCGCCAGGCGGCGGTTGATCGTCTCCAGTTCCGCTCGGGCCTCCCGCAGGCTGGCCCTCTCCCGAAGACGCCCGAACGCCATATAGGACGCCGCTCCGGGCTGGAGCAGTTCCGGCGTGCGGGTCAACGGCACCCACATATCGTGCTGCTCAGGAAAGTCGAATCCTTCCGGCATCACGCCAATGACGATGGCGGGCGCGTTGTTGATGTGAACGTTGAAGCCGATAATATCCGGACGCTTGTGGAAACGGCTCTGCCAGAAGCGGTAGTTGAGAATCACCGCCTGCGGCGCGCCCGGGGTTTCATCGGCCGGCGCAAAATCACGCCCCAGCATCGGCCGTACGCCGAGCAATCCAAAGGCATTGGAGCTGAGGGCGGCCGTGAATGTGTCAAGCGGGGGGCCATCCCCGCCAGTGAAGGTGAGGGATCTTCCGGAAACGAACGCCATGTCTTCGAACGAATGCGCCTGGGAGCGCCAGGCCTCAAAGTCCGGATAGGAAATGCAGCACACGCCGGAGGGATAGCGCTCCTGCATGTAAAGCAGCCGGCCGTTTTCCCTGACCAGCGGAAAGCCGCGGAACAGGATCGTGTTCACGATTGCGAACACGGTGACATTCAGGCCGATGGCGAGCGCCAGCATCGCAATGGCCGCGAGCGTGAACGCCCGGTCACGGCGCAAGGCCCGCAGCGCGAACCGGAGATCGTAATAAAGAGCCTCCAGCCGCGGTAACCCTCGTGAATCGCGATATGCGTCTTTCGAGGCTTCAATGGCCCCGAAACGGATTCGCGCCAGTCGCCGCGCCTCGGCCAGCGGCATGCCGCGCTGCACATAGTCTTCGGTCGCGAGCGCGATATGGGAACTTGCCTCGTCGTCGAACTCCCGATCGAGCTGACGCTTTCTGAAGATCGCGGAAAACCGTGCCCGAGCCTGTCTCAGCGCGCTCACGACCTGACGGCACCGCGCAGCGCCGCCGACGATCCGGCCATCAGCGCTGGCTTCTGTTGAATCACCACATGAATATCTCACAACCCCATGTGGCATGTCCACATGTTCACTGCAGGCCGCCGGGAGGCGCTGTTCTCGCTTCGGCGAATGCCCAGGTGTTCCCCAGGCGGACGTTCACCGCCGAACAGCAGAGAATGACGATGGCATTCGAGAGGAGCCGCGGTCGCGCCATGTGCAATGCCGGTGCCATATGAAGTTGTGCAGCAACGTAACCTCAACGGCGACGCCTGCAGCATACAGATAATGTCCCTCCGCCCGGCGATTGAAAAGAGCGAGCGCAACAAGCTGCACGACGGCACCCATCGAGCCCATCAGATTGAACTTTCCCCAGCGAATCAGAACCTTCACGAAAGCGGCTCCTCGCGATACAACTGCACCGTATTCCGAGCGGTAACCAGGATCGCAGCAGCGAATCGCTCCTCCCACGTCGCACAGAAGGAGCTTGCGGCCGAATAGCGTGCACCAGGGGCTGTGGAGAAGCGCGAGATTGCCAGCGGCCAGCAGAATGCAAAGATCCGTGGGCCGAAAATACCCAGCGAGAGATGAAAACGCGACAGAGTACAGGTGGCCAGGTAACTCTCACCCGAGAGGACCAGAAAGGCAATGAGCATGGCAATCGCCGTCTGCCAACGCAGAAAGCCCGAGAAACCGAGCCCCGCCATCAGCGCGCCACTGAACCGAAGATGTCGACCATGTGATCGCCATGGAAACCGTAGCTGTGGTCGGGTCCCGCGCGCCGCACCCGGACCAGCGTGCCATCCATGCTGTCGCCGAGCCGCTTGAGCGCCAGAAAAAACAATCACCAGCAGCAGAGCGCCGTGCCGGCAGCGGGGAAAGGCGTAGCTCACACCGGCTTCGATTTGCGCGGCGAAGCCGAGAGCCGTGAGTTGATCGGAACTGACCCAGCCGGGCGCACGGCTGGCCATCCACTCGAGCGCGCCCTTCTCGATCGAAGCAGTGAGCGCGCGATTGACGCGGCGCTCCGGGACAAAGCCGCCGTCGTTTTTCGCCGGAATGACCGGAGCGCTCATCGCGCCACTCCTTCCGGAGCGGGAGCCAACGCCTGACGCGCGGCCCGCAGAGTGAACTCCAGCGATTCGCGTGGAATGCTTTCCACCCAGGGACGAATCGCCCATCCGAGGCCACGCGGAATGGAGCGCGTGAGCGAGATGGTCTCGATCTGCAGGTAGAGTCCGCCATCGCGCTCCTCATAGCTCCAGAAGGTGTTCATCCGCCAGAGGAAGCCGTGCTCCTCACGGGCGCTGAGCGTCCTTTCGGTTTTCGTTCCCGGAGATTCGATCTCGGAGATCCGCGTGCTTCGTGAAATGCTGTAACCGTGCCGCGCGTCCAGCCGGCCGAAGGTGACGTCGTAAGCAGTGTCGAGGACGACCGTGATGACGTGCTTCTGACGTACGCGCATCGTCACCTGCATGTGATTTCCGCCATTCCCGTCTTTCTCCGCCGCGCCTCCCGGCAGGATTCCCGCCTTCAGGACCTCAGGGGAGAAATATCGCGGATAAGAGTCGAAGTCGCGCAGCAACCCCTCGAACTCCCCAACGCCGGCTCCGGGCACGAAAGCCGTGCCGCGCCAGTGGTGCAGAAGCGCGCCGGACAAATGCGGGCCAGGGGAAGGCGTGAGACGCTCGATGATCAACTCTCCATGGCGCAGGCGAACCCCGGTGTCCCCGGACGCTGGATCTGCGGGAGCGAGGAAACCATCCGGCGACCGGTGCTGCCGCTCGAGCCGCAACTCCACCGACGAGTTGTAAGAGTAGAATCCGGAAACGGCCTGGGCCGTGGGCTGCGCGCCGGTCAGCGATATCGGCGGATCGAGACAGAGCAACAGGCTTTGGAACAGGAATACCCGCGGGGCGGGCGCCAGAAACCATCTTTTCATGTCCCGAGATTGCTCCTGTTTTCGCCGCCGCGCAATGGCGGAGCGCTTCACGCGGGGGAGGTTGTTCCTCACGGCGCAAGTCACAGCTGCGGGTAACAGACAACGGCGCCCGGCTCTCGAACCGCGCCGTTCGCCGCTCCTTGCCGGAGGTGGTTGGTGAT
>CAZXCO010000548.1:0-4792 GCA_964639095.1 uncultured Solibacteraceae bacterium | reverse complement strand
GCTGCCGCCGCATCTGCTCAAATCGCCCGCTTGCAAGCGGATTTGCGGTCGGCACGCATGGAGCGCGACGCCGCTGTTCATGAACTGGCCCGTCTCCGGGAAGAAGCCCCTGTCACCTCGGCGGAGGCCAGCGCCCCGCCGGTTCCGTCCAGCGAGCAACCTCGCCCGCCGGTCACGATTACCGAGCTTCCCACCACCCCCCAACCGCCGGTCTCGACCGTCGCTGCATCATCGGCCCGGACGGAACGCCCCGTAAACCGGCGACTGGATGGCTTCTGGTTTTACGCCAAACCGCCTCAGGGCCAGATCAACAAGAACAAGGCCCTCTATCTGCCCGACTACATTGAGGCCACTATCACGGAGGATGGCGGCAGCATCCACGGAACTTTCCGTGCCCGCTACATCATTCCCGACCGCGCCATCTCCCCGGACGTCAACTTCACATTCAGCGGAATCCGAACCGGCTCGCAGGTCAACTGTCCATGGACAGGCGCAGGCGGAGCCAGAGGCGATCTCACCCTGAAGCTCACGTCGGAAAACTCGATGCGAATCGACTGGAACGCCAGTCAGCTCGGCGGTCTGGGGTTGAGCTCGGGCACGGCTGTGCTGACACGCCGCATCGAGTAGGAAGTCATCCGGAGCCGCGGGGCTCCCCTGCCCCACGGCTCCGCGGTCTTGCACGAATGCGAATCAACCGCCGTCAGGCGGTGCGGCTGGCGGCCTTACCGCCGGAAATCGCCGCCTGGGCGGCGGCCAGACGCGCGATCGGCACCCGATACGGCGAGCAGGAGACATCCTCCATGCCGACCTTGTAGCAGAACTGTACCGAACTCGGCTCTCCTCCGTGCTCGCCGCAGATCCCGACTTCGAGATTCTGCCGCGCGCCACGTCCGGCCTTCACTGCCATATCGACCAGCTTGCCCACGCCCTCCTGATCCAGCACCGCAAACGGATCGGCCTTGAAGATCTTCTCCTTCTCGTAGTCCTTCTGGAAGCGCGTGTAGTCGTCGCGCGAGAGGCCCATGGTGGTCTGGGTCAGATCGTTGGTGCCGAAGGAGAAGAACTCCGCTTCGGCCGCCACACGGTCTGCCGTGAGCGCCGCGCGCGGAATTTCGATCATGGTTCCGACCATGTAATGGACCTTCTCACCCGTTTTGGCGAAAACCTCGTCGGCCACCCGAACCACAATCGCCTTCTGATTGTTGAACTCCTCCACGCTGCCGATGAGCGGAATCATGATTTCCGGAATCACCTTCACGCCCTTCTTCGCCACCTGCACGGCGGCCTCGAAGATGGCGCGGGCCTGCATTTCCGTAATCTCGGGGTAGGTGACCCCGAGGCGGCACCCGCGATGCCCCAGCATCGGGTTGAACTCGTGCAGCTCTTCCACGCGGCGCAGAAGCGACGGCAGTTCCTTCTTCAAATCCTTGACCGGGACGTTGTAGCGCTCCGCCATCTCCTTCTTCGTTTTGAGATCGGCATACGGCAGCAGGGCGACATCCACCATCAGGTTTTCGCGTTTGGGCAGAAACTCGTGCAACGGCGGATCAAGCGTCCGGATCACCACGGGGAAGCCGTCCATCGCTTTGAACAGCCCGGCGAAATCGGAACGCTGCATGGGCAGCAGCTTCTGCAGAGCCTTGCGGCGCGATTTCTCGTCGCTGGCCAGAATCATTGCCTGCACGAACGGCAGCCGGTCTTCGGCGAAGAACATGTGTTCAGTGCGGCAGAGACCGATGCCCTCGGCGCCGAACTGGCGGGCCACCTTCGCGTCGCGCGGGATGTCGGCGTTGGCGCGAATGCCGAATTTGCCGCGGAATTCATCGGTCCAGCCCATGAACTTGCCGATGTAATCGTGGCTGAGATCGGGTTCGATGGTCTTTGCGTTTCCGAGATAGACGTCGCCCGTGGTGCCGTCGATCGAAACGAAATCGCCCTCTTTGACGGTGATCGTTTTGCCGCCTGCCTGAGCCGTGAAGACTCTCTTCGCTTCGTCGATGCGAATCCCGCTCGCACCAACGACGCAGGGCCGGCCCATGCCGCGCGCCACCACGGCCGCGTGACTCGATTTGCCGCCGATGGCAGTCAGAATGCCGCGCGCGACATCCATACCGTGGATGTCATCGGGAGTCGTTTCCTTGCGGACCAGAAGGACGGGACCGCCGGACGCCATCTCGACGGCGTCCTCGGCGCTGAACGCGACGCGGCCGACCGCGGCGCCGGGCGACGCCGAAATGCCTGTGGTCAGCTTCGTGAGATCCTTCAGCGTCTTCGGATCGAATACTGGGTGCAGGAGCTGGTCGAGCTGCGCAGGCGCGACGCGCATCACCGCTTCCTGCTTCGTGATCATGCCTTCTTCGACCATCGCGACGGCAATGCGCACGGCGGCAGGGCCTGTGCGCTTGCCATTGCGGGTCTGCAGCATGTAAAGCTTGCCTTCCTGAATGGTGAACTCGAAATCCTGCATGTCCTTGTAGTGCTGCTCAAGGCTGGTCGTGATCTCCTTCAACTGGTTGAAGGCTTCGGGCAGGACCTTTTCGAGATCGGCGATGGGATGCGGGGTGCGGATACCGGCGACAACATCTTCGCCCTGGGCGTTCATCAGGAATTCCCCGTAGAAGACCTTTTCGCCCGACCCGGGGTCGCGCGTGAAGCCGACGCCGGTGCCGGAGGTCTCGCCCATGTTCCCGAAGACCATGGCCTGCACGTTCGCCGCGGTCCCGATGTCGTCGGGAATCTTTTCCATCTTGCGGTAGTAAACGGCCTTGGGGGTCCACCAGCTGCGGAACACGGCGTCGCGCGCCATCGAAAGCTGCTGGTGGGGGTTCTGCGGGAAGGGCTTTCCGGTCTCCTTCTGAACCAGCTTCAGGTAATCGGCAATGATGGCCTTCAGATCGGCCGCGCCGAGCTCGGTGTCGAGCTTCGCCTTCACTTTGGCTTTGCGGGCGTCGAAGATGTGGTCGAACTTCTCCATCGGGATGTCGAGTGCGACTTCGCCGAACATCTGGATGAAGCGCCGGTAGCAGTCATAAGCAAAGCGGTCGTTCCCGCTTTTGGCGGCGAGGCCGGCCGTCGTGCCGTCGTTCAGCCCGAGATTCAGAATCGTGTTCATCATGCCGGGCATCGAGAACTTCGCGCCCGAGCGAACGCTGAGGAGCAGCGGATTGGCGGCGTCGCCGAGCTTCTGGCCCATCTGGCCCTCCAGCTTCACGACGGCCTCGTCAATCTCGTGCTGGACGTTCTCCGGCACCTGATTGTTGTTCTTGAAATAGAAGTTGCAGACGTCGGTGGCGATGGTGAAGCCCGGCGGCACGGGCAGCCCTGCGCGGGACATTTCGGCAAGCCCGGCGCCTTTACCTCCCAGCGTCTCTCTCATCGTGCCGTCGCCGTCGGCCGTTCCGCCGCCGAACGAATAAACGTACTTGCTCATTTGTTCTCCTGAGAAATGTTGTTCGAATCGCGCACTACAGAGCCTTCGCCCTGTGCGCTTGAGACAATTTCTGAAAAATCCGCGATGGTCGAAAATTCGGCCAGCATGGTGTGAAGCAGGGTGAGTCGGTTCTGGCGCACGGCGGGGTCGGGGGCGTTCACCAGAATTTTGTCGAAAAAGCGGTCGACATGGGGCCTCAAAGAGGCGATCCGTTCCAGTTTGCTCCGATAATCGGAGAGCACGCTGCAGGCCAGACGGGTTGCCATGAATTGTTCATAGAGCTCCGATTCCGGGCCGCTTTCGAGCAGAGACTCGTGAAGCGGCTCGCCGAGTCCTTCGAATCGCGCCTGCTTGAGAATGTTGCGGATGCGCTTAAAACTGGCCGCGAGCGGCTCGAAGTCTTCCGTGGGACGCACGGCCCGAACCGCTTCGAGACGCTCTTCGACGTCGACCAGATCGTCCCAGCGCGAAACCAGAACCGCGTTCACCTCGTCGTAGCGGAAGCCGCGGACGTCGCGGAAGTAATACCGCACGCGATCCACGAGAAATTCTTCCAGTTGCGCGTCGCCTTCGCAGAGCGACTGGATTGGCAGCCGCAGTTTACCTTCCACAAGGATCTTGACGATGCCCTGCGCGGCGCGGCGCAGCGCGAAAGGATCCTTCGATCCGGAGGGAATCAGGCCGACCCGGAAGCAGCCACGCAGCGTATCCAGCTTGTCGGCGACCGCGAGAATCCGGCCCGCGGTCGTGGAGGGGATGGAGTCTTCCATGCCGACGGGCTTGTACTGGTCGTAGATCGCGACCGCCACCTCCTCCGGTTCGCCCTGCGCCCGTGCGTAGAGACCGCCGATCACGCCCTGCAGTTCCGTGAACTCCTTGACCAGTTCTGTGGTGAGATCGGCCTTCGAGAGCCGCGCGGCGCGCACCGCATGGAACTCGGCACTGTCCGGATGGGCGAAGTAGCGGAGCCTCGCCTCATGGATCTGCTTTTCCGTCAGGACGCCGCCGGGATGGGCGAGGTGCTGCAGAAGAGTGAATGTGAGCGCCTCGATGCGCTCGGTTTTCTCCAGATAAGTGCCGAGTTTCGCCTGAAAGGTGACATTGGCGAGATCCTGGACACGGTCGGCGAGCTTCCGCTTCTGGTCCGTATTCCAGAAAAAGCGCGCATCGTTGAAGCGGGCCCGGAGAACGCGCTCGTTGCCATGCCGGATCAGGCCCTCGGGGTCGCCGTCGGTATTCGTCACCGCAACGAACAGGGGCGCCAGTTTGCCGTCCTTCGTTTCGACCGCAAAATACTTCTGATGATGCCGCATCACCATCAGCAGGACTTCTTTCGGCAGATCGAGATACTCCGGATCGAAC